>WQSU01000230.1 GCA_009787675.1 Lentimicrobiaceae bacterium | reverse complement strand
GTAAGCTGGCAGAACTTAACCGGAGCGGATCAGTATGATGTGTTTATCGGAACAGGCACAAACCTTCCGCAGACAGCGACTCGGACTGTAAATGCTCCGTCAACATCGGCGGTATTCACAGGTCTTGTAAACGGCACAAATTACAATGTGTGGATTCAGGGAAAGAACTCAACCGGAACAGGCACGATAAGCAATCATGCAAACGCAAAGCCAATCGCAAACATGGGCGCTGTTTCAGTAAATGCAGGGAATCAACAACTTTTGTTTAGCTGGGCAAATGTTGCCGGCGCTGATCAATACGAAGTATATCACAGTACAAACAGCACAATGCCGGGAAGCCCTGTCCGGACTATCACCGGAACAACTGTAACGATTAGCAATCTTGTAAATGGTACAACTTACTATGTGTGGGTTAACGCTAAAAACCAAAACGGCAGCAGCAGAAGCCTTGCAGCTACCGGCAAACCATTGGGAATACCGGGAGCGCCGACTTTAACACCCGGCAACAGGCAATTAGAAGTAACATGGACAGCCGTTGCCGGTGCAGATGAGTACGAGGTGTATTATGGGATAGATTCTGCGACAACATTTTGGACAACAACTGCCGAGACTATGACAACCATTACAGGGCTGACAGCTGATACAAAATATCATGTTCGTCTCAGAGCAAAAAATGCAAACGGTGTTTCGGACTATGGATTAAGCAACAGTGTAGCGATTATAGGTTTTGTTTCAATTCCAAGCACCGGAGATTTTATTGTCACTGCTAGCAATCCTATGGGTATTTCATTTATTTCACCAAATCTAATCATTACACAAAGTGGAACATATAATATTATGGGAACAGGATCGGCAACAACTAATCGTATCCGTGTTGTAGGGGGGATTAATATTACTGCGGAAATTATTTTTAGAAACGTTAATATAAATGTCAGTAGTATTGCTAATGCTACTGCTTTTGATGTTAATGTAAATAATGATTCTGGCGTAATAGTAAATTTGACAGTTTTGGGAACAAATATCCTATTAAGTGGTAGTAGTAGCTCTGGTCTTAGGGTTCCTTCAAAAGGAGTATTAACGATCACCGGAGAAGGTAGTCTTAGTGCAACCGGCGGTAATGGTGGCGCAGGTATTGGTGGCAGTAATGGTGAGGATAGTGGAACGATAAACATACAAGGAGGTAATATTTCAGCAACTGGCAGTGTGAGATTACCTTCCGGTGGTGGTGCAGGCATTGGTGGTGGCGGTTGTGTCAATGTCTACCTCAATGATATTGGCGGTAGCGGTGGAACTATTACAATAAAAAGCGGTAGCAATGTCATCGCAACGGGAGGCGGTTACGGTGGCGCTGGAATTGGCGGCGGCGGCGGTTACATTGCTGGTGATGGTGGAACGATAAACATCAAAGATAGCTTTGTTGTTGCATCAGGTGGTACGGGAGATGGCACTCGCGGTGGTGCAGGTATTGGTGGCGGCGCAGGCATTGGTAATAGCGGAGGAAGAGTCCATGGGAGAGGTGGAATAATAATTATAGAAAACAGCACTGTAACCGCAATTGGTGGAGCTTTTGCTGCAGGTGTTGGCGGTGGCGGCACCGCTGGTCCAAGTTGTACACTTGTTATACAAGATAATGCCGTAGTTTTTTCTAGCTCTGTTGGACCATCGATCATAGAAAATGATAATTTAAAAAACTCCATTGTCTTCATTGATAATAATGGAACTTTGTACGGCAATGTTATTTTGAGTCAGAATATTACATTTGATACAGGAAGGATATTGACAATTCCTATTGGAAAAAGTCTTAATGTTCCAGTTTTTGGCAGACTGACTAATAATGGTACGATTAATAACAGCGGGTCAATTATTAACAGGCAAAACATTACGGGAAGCGGGTTTATTTATGATAATTAACGGGAATGCTCCGTTTGGGCAGTGGGGAGTTTTATGATCGAAAAAGAACAGCTATTGGCAAAATTAAGGGAAATTGACAAGGAATTCTATGCAGATGGCGATGAAGACTACGGTGATGATGGTTTCGATATAATAAAAGTTTTCTCAAAAGAAAATTTTTCATTAAATAATAAAATGTCAGTACTTGGTCTGGATATTTATAAATATAGTGAATACAAAAAAAACAAACAAAATTTGATACCATTTATTTTTGATTATATTTATGATAAAACATTGGAATCCATTGAAAATAGTAAAGAAGTAATACTTTTCAAGGAAATTTTATTGGATAAATCAAAATATTTTATATCAACAGGTGATGGTGGATTTATTTTATTCAAGACACCAATACATGCACTAATTTTTAATTTACATTTTTTTGCTGTTTTACATTTATTTAATACTGGACATTTTTTTTCAAAGTTATCAAAATATGTAGATGCTCTTGTCATTAGAAGTGCTTTAACATATGATAAAGTTTATGAATATGAAGGAAAATATTTTGGCAAGGCAATAATAAATAATTCAAGAATTCTTAGTAAAGATAGATTGAATCGATTCATTTTTGATGAAAGTGTTTTCAAATATTTTAATAGAAAATGCAATGGAATTGAGACTATATCAATTCTATGTGTAGAAAATATTGAGAAAATTCTTCAAGAAAGAATAGATGGTATGGCCTTTTTTCAGAGAAGGGAAAACTTCAATGAATACAATAACCCATTTAATAATCCAGTTATTAGGAGTATTCATGTGCAAAAAATAGATGATTTGCAATCTAAAAACACGAAAATGAAACTTTATAATGTTGAAATTCAATATTCTGCTACGTGGTATAATGATGTTGAAACAAATCAGGCTACGTCATTTATACTTACAATTGGTAACTTAAATAGCAACAATTTAAATTGAGAAAAATATTATTACAAGTAGCAGATTACTGTGAACAATAGAAGGAGATAAAAGAGAAATGAGGGATAGTTTTATGCGATTCTGATATATAAGCATTCTTCTTGCGAAGGGTCATAAATTTAAAGTGTTTTTGAAAAAAACTGATAGGAGTAAAAAATGAATAAAATCGAAAAATTCGAAGACAATTGCATTATCGTAAAAATACCAATTAGTATATACTGCAAAGATAATGTATATGAGGCTACACGCCGCTGTTGGCGTGCAAAAAAATCAAGAGCTGAAAAAGCAGATTATGTTCTTGGAACTGTCGATGGAAAAGTAGAATGTGTTTTAAAAATAACCGGTTGTGATTATGTAAAATCTGAATTTTGCAAAAAGGAAATGCAAAAATGCAAAAGAGATTTTAATGTAAACATTGAATTGTGTAAAAACCGTAGAAGATTGGAATTTACAGGCACTGAATTAAAAAATGATAAAAAGTATTTAAACAAAGAATTACCTGAAGAGTATATTCCAAAACAATTTCCTGTAAGATATACTTATTAACATGAAAAAAGCATACGTTGTACTGCCCTCAGGAGAATGGCTGCATTTGGAAGATGATGAAATGCATTATGATGTCATTAAACGTTCCGGGTTTCTCGATGATTTTAAGGAAGATGAACCTAACGCTTACGAATATTATAAAAACCTGGGTTATGCCGAAAATGATGAAATAAGCGATGAAGACATGGAATCATTTGATGACATTGAATTCGAATACAATCTGCGCGCGGTTAATCATGCGTTAAAAAAGGGTGTTTTGCGTATCAGGTATTTTAAAACCGGAGAAATCAGCCGAAACAAAGATGTTATTCTAATAAACGGCGATTTAAATCGTATTTCAGCATATATAATTGAAACCACATTTAAAAAATTTAATGTGCCAAATACAACTTTGCTTAGTATAGAAGATAACGATGGTAATGAAATATTTAATGGTACATACGATAAATATAAACAATGAGCTTAGGTAACTGAAGAATCACAAATCACAAATCGAATCTCTTCTGTTCGAGTAGTGAGCGGCAAAAGGCAGCAGCAACTGGTTTTTCTCGCCTCCGGCGCGGCGGTGTGGCGGCGGTGCGTAAAAA
>WQSU01000229.1 GCA_009787675.1 Lentimicrobiaceae bacterium | reverse complement strand
CTCGCCCGAAAGTTTGTGCGAATTTGGAAGTTTATCGCCCGTCCGAACGGCAGTGAAAGCCCCGCCTGCGCCAAGCCGCTGGGACGTTATGCGACACCCGCGCAGCGCAGTGCGATTTGGCAGCGAAAAAAATAAGGTTAAATAAGGTTAAGAGTTAGATACAATTTGACAAATTAGATAAAATGGAGAGTTACTAAAAGAGTATAAAAAGGACAAAAGACTTAAAAAGTAATGGGAGTGGTGCAAAGATATTTTATAGATAAGTTGGCTTTCGCCGTGTTCGCTGCGCTCACACCGCATCGCCAACCCTCGCCCAAAAATGGGCTTCGCCATTTTTCGGCTTTGCCCACCCGCCACCCTACAGGTGGTGGGACGTTATGCGACACCCAGCGGACAGCGCAGTACGTTTCGGCAGAAAAAAGGAAAATTGAAAAATAATGTTCATTCAAATAAACTAAAAAAATGAGTAACACAAAGAAATCTTTAAAGCAATATTGCGATGAAATAGAGATTGAGGACTATTGGCTTGATAGTTACCAACAATTTGTTCCAAAATTTATTAACGAAGCAAAAACAAAAACTGATTGGCAAGATTGGGACAAAGATGTTTTTTTTGAATTTTTTGAACGTTCTAACGCTCAATGTGTATCTTCTTTACGACAAGGATATTTCTCAAAAGAAGAACGACAAAACATAAAATCGCATTGGAATGAAATTGCTCCTTTGCTCAAAAATCTTGCAGAAAAGCAGGAAGAACCACAATGGGAAGTATATCAACAGATAAAAAAAATAATAAGAGCATACACAAATTTAGATAGAAGAGCGGCGACAAACCGCATCGTTGCCTCTTTGCAACCTAACTTGTTGTGTACGATTGTAGATGAAGATAAATTATGGGAATTGTTTGATAAATTGAACAAATATTCTTCTGATGAAATTCCGGAATTTATTGGAGGCAATTGGTTTAAAAACAGTTACAATATATGTAAACTTTTCCAACAAGTATTGCAACCTCTAAACGCAATGGATATTATTACATATTCGTGGCAAACGTTGGAGCATTTAAGAAATATACAAAATAAACAAACAGATATGAATAACTACATAAAAGAAAAGGCAAAACTTCTTAAAGAAGTTCATAATTTGATTTTTACAGGTGCACCCGGCACGGGAAAAACTTATTTGGCAAAACAAATAGCCGAAGAAGTATTAAACGAGAACAGCAATAGCGCTACAACAGGAGAATCAAAATCAATAATGGAAATTGATTGGGCAACATATTACAAACTTGTCCAAGCAGAATCAAACTATGCAGGCGCAGACCATTTTACAGGTAGATTGAACACTATTTGCAGAATACAAAATCTATTCAATACAGGAAAATCTTTTTCTGATTTTTCGGAAGACGAAAGAAAATATATTGCAGGAACACAAGGCAAAACTCAAAGAGAGCAACTTGGCAATGAAGATAGTGGATTTTTCGGACAAATGAGTGGCAGCGGTGTTTTTGCAAGCGAAATAAAATCAAATAATCCTAAAATATCCAATGCGTTGGATAATATTCCAGTAAAAGATGATATAACAAAGCAAAATTTTGATTCTTTTGTGAAAATATTTGAGGAAGTTTTTGATAGAAATATGGTTGGTTGTGCCTCGCGTTTGCTTGCAATGAAACGCCCCGATTTTTTTATTTGTATAAATGGCGGTAACAAAGACAGTTTGAAAAAAGATTTTGAGAATAAAGACATTGACAAGTCTTTTGACAATTATTGGGAATTTATCCAAAAAATCCAACAATCAGAATGGTGGAAAAATCCAACACCAACAACAGATATTGAAAATGAAGTCGCAAACGCTCGTATGGCATTATTAGATTCAATCTATTATGACGGAACAATTACAACGCTTGATAAAATTGCTGAACTTTTGCAAAACAATTCGAGTAATATTGGATTTGTTCAATTCCACCCATCATACGATTATACAGATTTTGTCGAAGGATTACGCCCCAAAAAAGAAACAACACAAAACGAAATAAACTTTGAACTCAAAAACGGAATTTTTAAAGATTTTTGCGAAAAAGCAAAGGATAATCCGAATGAAAATTATGTTTTCATAATCGACGAAATCAATCGTGGTGAGATTTCAAAAATTTTCGGTGAATTGTTTTTCTCTATCGACCCAAGTTATCGAGGTAAAAAAGGTGCAGTAAAAACACAATATTCCAATATGCACGAAAACAGAAACGAGGATTTTTATGTCCCTGAAAATGTGTTTATTATCGGAACAATGAATGATATTGACCGTAGTGTTGAAAGTTTTGATTTTGCAATGCGCAGGCGTTTTACTTGGGAAGAAATTACAGCCGAAGAAAGTGCCGAAAATATGAATTTGCCCAAAGAGATACAAGACAGAATGGCAAAATTGAATGCGGAAATTTCTACAATAGACGGATTAAATGCGTCTTATCATATTGGAGGTGCCTATTTTCTTGACACAGACGGCAAACCAAGAACAGATTACGAAACTATTTGGAAATTTCGTTTATATCCACTTCTAAAAGAGTATTTGCGAGGAATGTCAGAGGTAAAAGAAAAGTTGGAAAAATTGGAAAATGCTTACAATGCTTAAATCCACGACAGACAATAATTGTGGCAATTTTCAAGTGCCAGACGAACATTGTGAAAACCTTTTATCTATTGGGAATCAAAATGTTAAGCATTTGTGCGAACAAAACCCTGATTTGCTCATTTTTCCGCAATCATTGGGAAAATATCACGACGATATAGAGAAATCGCATATTTTTTCGTTACACGATAATAATTTGACAACTTGCAATATTATGGGTTTTGTAGGCAGAAACGAAACTCAACTCACAATATCTTCTCGTTTCGCCCAAAATGACGAACACGATTATTTTTTGCATTATATGTTGCAAAAAGTGTTTTCAATCAATCTTTTTAAGTTTGACCAAACGCCTAACAAGGAAAATATTTGGGATTTTTTGTTGTACTTGTTTCCGTATTATCTAAAAAAAGCATATTCGCAAGGGTTGTACAAAGCATACAAGCGCGAAGATTACAACGATGCAAATGTAAAAGGCACGATAGATGTAAAGCGGCATATTCGCATAAATATTCCTTTTTGCGGGAAAATAGCCTATACCACACGCGAACATAGCCACGATAATGCAGTAACTCAACTCATCAGACATACGATTGAACATATTAAAACGCACCCTTACGGTAGTGGTGTTTTGACTTCCGACAGTGAAACCCGCGACATTGTAAGCAAATTTTGTTTCATAACGCAAAATTCGTACAATAAAAATGCTCGACAAAAAATAATTTCAGCAAACTTGAAACCTGTTTCACACCCATATTTTACCGAGTATAAAATGTTGCAAAAAATTTGTTTACGAATTTTACAGCGTGAAAAATTGACATTTGGTGCTGAAAACGATAAAATTTGCGGACTACTATTTGACGGTGCGTGGTTGTGGGAAGAATATTTGAATACGATTTTGAAAAACGATTTTATACACCCTGAAAACAAGACAGGAAAACACCGAAAATATTTGTTTGAGAATTTTCAAGCAATTTACCCAGACTTTATAAGCAAACACGAACCAATAATGGTTGGTGATGCAAAATATATGCCATTAGGCAACCAAAAGGAATATGCGGAAAGTTCAGAGCGAGCAACAAGCATTTATTACAAAACAATCACTTATATGTATCGTTTCAAATCAGATTACGGTTTCTTATTATTCCCACACCCCGAAACGTCTTTTGATGAAACATACACAATAAAAGAAACAAACGGAATTTTGAGAAAATTAGGTTTGGCAATTCCGCAAAACGCAGAAAACTTTACTGATTTTCAAAATAAAATGAGAATAAATGAACAATTATTGCAGTTTGAAAAAACATAAAAACCGGTAACAAATGGGCGATCGCATAACGGGCGGTTTGGCGCAAGCGGGGCAGTGGCTCGCCCGAAAGTTTGTGCGA
>WQSU01000228.1 GCA_009787675.1 Lentimicrobiaceae bacterium | reverse complement strand
CTACAAAAATACTACTTTTTCAATGAATTATCCAGTGTTTTTATCATTATTTATTAACAAGTTGAGTTGTGCAACAGCCACTACAAATCCGCGCCAGCGGGATATGTTTTTTTTGCATCTCTTATAATCTGTTGCATTATCTCATAATCCATGGGGAGTCTAGTTCTATGCGCGTCTGGTACACGGCACCCTTTAGGTGTATAAGCATCTTGTGCCACAATGGTGGTAGCTATAACTGTTGCTGTAAAAATGACTAATAACTTTTTCATATTTCAATAAATTTTACAATTGCGAAAGAAATTTATGCCATACCCCTGAGCGGTTTTCAGAAAAAAACAAATCCCGCCACAAATCAGTTTCATTCGGAGGAAGAGGCACCAAAGGAATATATTCTCCATAACACGTAAAAAGAGACGTGCCATAGAATAAAGCAGACCCAAGAAAACTTCGCCCCACAATCTTAAAATAAATTTGTCCATTGTATTCAATCGAATACACCATGATATAAAATATAGGTCTTTGGTCATTAATCAAATTATCGATGACGTTTACCATCCACTTCGGACTTGTTATCCAGCCGTTGGTAGTAGTAACTTCCCCACATTTCGGATCTTCCTCTCTACAACAGGCTGTACTTGTGAACATCAATGCGAGAATACAAAGTATAATTAAAAATTGAGTTTTAGATGCTGTTTTCATGATGATGTTGTATTTATGAATTTAGAGATATTAAAACTCTGGACCATATTGTAACTCTAGTTATGTTTCGAGAAAAAACTAAATCCCATCCCAAAGTTCCAGGAGGCAGTTCGTCAAGGTGTGTGAATTCGGAATAAATACGATCTCCCATGCAAGTAAAAAGAAAAAAAGCGCGAGGTATGGTAATACCAAGATCGCCTATATCATCTCCTCTGATATGAAAGTAGACTTGCCCGTTATGCTCAATGAAATACACATAAATAACCTCAAAAGGAGGAACGGTATTATTAATCAAATCATCCACAAAATTTGCCATCCACTTCGGACTTGTTATCCAGCTGTCGGTGATTATAACTTCTCCGCATTTCGGTTCTCCCTCTTTACAACAAGCTGTACCTGTGAACATCAATGCGAGAACACAGAGTATGTTCAGAAATCGAATTTTAGATGTTGTTTTCATAAGGTTATCTATTTATGGTTTTGGTATAATTTTGTCTCAATTTTTCAAGCAATTCAGGCTTGAAAAGAAGTCCACCTGCATTAAAAAACAGTTCCAAATCGGGGCTTAAATCACCACAACTATCTAAACTTCTTAGGTTAGCATATAACAAATAAGCCGTTGTTTCCAAGCCGGAGCGACCGAATATTTGATAATGCTGTTCCTTAACGTTCAGATTTCTTAAAGCTATCGAAGCAATGTTTGCCCGTTGTTCGGGAGTGGCGTTGGTAAGCACAGATTCTTGTGCAAGCATGATTTCAACCAAGGAAAATTCAAGTGCAAATCTTCCGTGATTTAGCGTTTCGTCACCTAACGCTGTTTCCAACTCTTTATTTTCTAGCAACACCAACAAATATTGTATATTATCCTTACGAGAAAATAATTCTTGCAATCCGTTAAACTCGCTAGCAATCTTATTCACTCCTTGCTGGCGGTTGTTGTGTAAAAAGAAATCAACCCGAAATGGGAAATTCAGGCAAAGCCTGACAAGTTCTTCTGTTGATATTGTTCTCAGAATTTCATCTGGAATTTGCGAAACTCTAAGCCTTTCTTCGCGCGTACCTAAAGCTACCCATTCATCCGTTCCTGGTTTTGCGGGAAAATTCCAAGTTTTCTCTGGCACAGGACACCTTATCGGTGTAAGAATGGGATTTTGTTGCGCCCCTGCAATAGTAGTTACCGCCCCTGCTACAAATAAAGTTAGTAATGTCTTTTTCATAATGGTTTCCTCCATACTAATGGTTCTTCGTTTGTGTTTGAGTCTGTAAAATTGCTCCAGCCCTCAAAGCGAGGAGTCACTCTTATACGAAAAATTGCGCCTAAATTACCACTTAGTGTTATTGCAGTAATTATTGCATCCCCTTGGCTTATAGGGGTTATTCTACCATCATTGACAATGGCTACAGAGGTGTGGCTAAACCACTCTACAGCTTGGTTCGTAGCATTCCTAGGATATAGTACTGCCTCCAGAATGAACGAATTTTCCCCTATAGGAATCTGATGTATAACAGCAGGATCTACAACCCAGGTGGTTGTTGACGAGCCGAAAGGACGTAGCATCAAAACAATATCATTAACAGGAATATATTTCTCACTACAAGAAGAGAGCACCCCTGCTAACCCAAATAAAATTACAGTAAATTTCACTATTTTTTTCATGTTCAGTTTGTTTTAGTTTGTTTCTACTTGATTTCTTAGTCTGTTTATATGAAACATTAGGGTGATCCCACCGCCAAAATTATTAAAATTGAAGGCATGTGTACGACTCGTTTCTATTGTTCGTTGCTGAAGTCCTGGCCATTGCCATCGCTCTTCTTCTATTGTTCTTCCCCCGTTAATTCTAAAGTTTATACCATAGCCCACTTGAGCACCTAAAGAAATTCCTGGCGCTATAAAATATTCAACACCTGCGAATACATTTGCTCCTATGGAAAACATCATGCCTGGCCTGTCAACCAACGTTCGCCAACTTCCCCGATTGATATTGTCCTCGCTTAATGCATTTCCCCAAGTATATGTGCGTCTAATGCCAGCAGAACCGACCCCAAGAGAGCCTTCAAATCCATAAAAACCCTGCAAGCGAGTTGTTCCGATACGTCTTTCGTATCCGAAAAACAAGTGAGTTTCTGCAGAACTTCTTTGCAATACATTTTCCACAAGTCCATCTGCTTGCGACCCGACCCGATTTACAAGAGAAATCGACTTGTCAGACCATGCGTTTACGGTGACTCTAAACCGCAAGGCTCTATTGTCCTGCAAAAAATATCTTACAACAAATGTGCCACCAGTAAACGTCGGCGCATTTGCACCTTCATCGCTGAACATTCGTCCAAAATAGTTGAAAAACGGTGAGGCGTCAATACCCAACGCCCAAGTCCCTGCTGTTGGCAGAACTGGTGTGCCTCTTCGACTGGTTAGTACATCCTCTTCTGCGTTTGCGTAAGAGAGTTGAGCGGTTAGCAAAATTGCTGAAAGCACTGTAAATTTCAAAAAAGTTTTCATGATATGGATTTGTGTTTGAGGGTTTAACTTCGCCAAAGATACGAAATAAAAACCACATTACCAAATAAATCTCAAGTGAAAACTTATTGCGTAAACGCAAACTGCAAGATATTAGCACCCATTTGCAACGCTTTTGTGCGAATTTCCTCGCTGTTGCCGTGTACTTCCTGACATTCCCAACCGTTGCCTAAATCGGTTTCATAGGTATAAAACGCAACAACGCGTCCGTTGTAAATCCAAGCAAACCCTTGCGGACGCTTGCCGCCGTGCTCGTGAACCTTTGGCAAACCGCCCGGAAAACTAAATCTCTGATGAAAAATCGGGTGATTAAACGGCAATTCGATCGGCATAATGTCTGGAAAAACCTTTTTCATTTCACGGCGAATAAACGGGTCTAAACCGTAATTATCATCGATATGCAGAAAGCCGCCACCGGTCAGAAATTGACGCAAATTGGCGGCATCTCGCTCGGAAAAATGCACGTTTCCGTGACCGGTCAAATACACAAACGGAAAATTAAAAATATCTGGCGAGCCCACATCCACAATGGATGGCACAGGATTTATCGTGGTGCCGATATGCTGATTTGCAAAACGAATTAAATTTCGCAAACCCGTCGGATTGGCATACCAATCGCCACCGCCAGCGTATCTTAGTTGGGCGATATTTGTTGGGTGCTGCGCTTGCACGCTTGTCGCCAATAGTAAAATTAGTGCAAAAATTAATGTTTTCATTGCACAAAGATACGATTTTTTTTAATATATGGGCGACCACATTTCGACTACGCTCAATGACCGGTCGCCCATACGGCGATATTATTTCACAACAAGACGTTGCACGCTCGTTGTGCCATTTGGCAGATGAATTTGAACAACATACAAGCCCGGTTGGGTTGGTGCTGTTAGGGTTTGTTCAACGGTTTG
>WQSU01000227.1 GCA_009787675.1 Lentimicrobiaceae bacterium | reverse complement strand
AAGCCGCTGGGACGTTACCTGCAAGCGGCTGACAGTGCAGCGGATAATGAAACAGAAAATGGATAACATAAAGCAATAAATATGACAAATTTAAAACACAGATTAGCAGAATTGAAACTTGAAACGCAAGATGACTTGAATACACTGAATGATATTTTAGATGGAGTAAAAGATGCCGATTACCCGAAAGAGTTGATTGTACCATTACTACACGTATTGGAAAATAATCCCAATTTTCACTTTGGCGCACCCGGAAATATTGTTCGTGTAATTGAGAAAATCTCTATGCAGCAATTCACAGATGAAGAATATTTTGATTTACTCATACAGTCGGTTGAGCGCGTGCCAACAGAGTATAATCTTTGGCTAATGAACCGAATAATGAACACGTCTGAAGATGAAAACCAAATCAAAAAGGGACTTACCGTGTTTCATAAAGTAAAGCAAGAAGTGACAGATGACGGTTTGCGTGATTTAACACAAGAATTTATTGAGAATTTTGACGAATAAAGTGGCTGACTTTGGCTTCTTTAGACAGAGTAATATCAATAGAAAAACGCCAGCAGGTAACGGGCGGTTTGGCGCAAGCGGGGCAGTAGCTCGCCTGAAAGTTTGTGCGAATTTGCAAGTTTATCGCCCGTCCGAGCGTTAGTGGAAGCCCCGCCTTCGCCAAGCCGCTGGGACGTTANNNGCAAGCGGGGGCGACAGTGCAGCAGGACAATGAAACGGAAAAATGAACGTTGAATAAAAATAATAACCGTTCCGAAAGNGACATAAAAAATGAGGATAAAATGGCAAAGTCAATATTATCAATGTGTTTTAGCATGGAGTTGCGAAATTTCAAAAAAGGGTATCCTATTTTTCGAGTAGATGTTCCTGTGGAATATACTTTTGCAGACCTTATACAAATAATTAAAATCATTACAGGTTATGGTGATAAATATGATTGGGATTTTGTATATTATGAAAATACACATCACACCGTAGATTATGAAAAATATATTGGAGACAAAAAAGCGGTTAGTATAAAATCATATTTTGACAATAGAAATTATGATGAAATAAGATGGTCTGAACGGGATAGAAGTAGTTTTTTTAACGGTGGTGTTACCGAATGTATTTATGGAGATATGAGAATTGACATTTCTACAAGAAGCGACAGAAAACAAACCAAAGTATATCCAGAAATGTATAATGCAGAGGGCATTTTTCCAAGTGAAAAAGAATTTGAAAAAGGGATAACAAACAAGGTTAGAAAGAAGTTAGGTACATTGAGAGAAATGTTAGCCAAAACAGAAAGGTTATTTGAAAAAGAAGAATTAAAGGAAATAGATGAGAAATTAAAAGATTATTTTAAGAATAAGTATAAAATTTCAGACGAATTAAGTGAGTTTTTCACTTGGGGAAATGGTTATAAATTGACAGAAAGAAAATAAATGCCTGCAGGTAACGGGCGGTTTGGCGCAAGCGGGGGCGACAGTGCAGTAGGACAACGAAAATAGAAAATTAGCAAAAAATTCAAAACTTTAAAGAAATAAAAAATATGAAGAATGAGAATTACGGTAAATTTAAAGAGGACGACAAACTCAAATCTCGTGATTTGGGAGAAGCATTGGGCGTTTCGGCGAATGACATTTGTAGCATTGACGATTGGTTTGCGAACTATTTGGATAGGCACTTACACGCAAGTACGTTTGAAAAAGGATTAGTATACGAAAGCGAACTTAATGAGTTGCATAATTCAATCTTTGAATCTATAGAGCCTTTGTCGTATAAGTACATACTTCCAAAGTTAGTGAAATATTATAACATTTCTGAGAGTGGGCAACTAAAATCAACACGTGTTGCTCGGCTATTGGTTTTATTGGAGCAGCTGATTGCAAAATATATTAACGAACTGAATGTGAGTTATACGCCTTCTGAGTTTGTTAATGTTACAAAATATTGTAGAGATAACTTTTTTGTTTCTCCCAACGGCGAACTGATAGAAAACATTTTAAAAATCAACACAAAACACAAAATCACCACTAAATCAAGCACAGAAGAAAAGCGAAATATAATAAACAATATTCTTTACATAATTACAGACACAGGCTTTCACCACGACATAATTTGCTTTAAGAAAATTCTGAAACTAATTACTGTTGAAGACATTAAACTCATAGAGCAAATTAAAAGTTTCAAAGTTAAGAATAGTCAAGGTTGCTATTTTCTAATAAACATTATATTTGACACGTACTTGCCGTTAGATAACATTTCAGAAGATTTTGACATTAAACGAGAATTAATATTTTGGTTGGACAGTAGCGGTGGCGCAAAACCAAAGCAGTCTTGGATAGAAAAAATGCTTGCCTTAAAAGTCAAAATTGGATTACCGTTATTACTTTTAATTTGCGAACAGATAATAGAGCATAAACAACTTGTAAATTACTATTTCAATGATTCTTGTTATTGGGGCGATGATGTGTGTAAGCGGTTTATTAAATCTGCCCAATGGACAAAAGAATACGGCAACAATGCCTGCCTCTAACGGGCGGTTTGGCGCAAGCGGGGGCGTTGGCTCGTCTGAAAGTGAGCAGATAACATCATCATTCGCTCTCGTCCAAGCGTTTGCGATACCCTCCGCCTGCGCCAAGCCGCTTGGACGTTGCACGCAAGCGGGGGCGACAGTGCAGCAGGACAATAACAGCATGAACAGAAAACAGGAACAAAGAAGAAATGGACGGAAAAATTAAAACAACAGCCGAAAAAATTTTAGGTCGGCGTTTGACTGAAAAGGACGGACTGAATATTTCAGAGATTGAAGTCGTCGAAAAATCGTTAGGATTGAAACTTCCAGCAGTTTTGCGCGATTTTCACTTATTAGTCGGGAAATTGGATATGTTTATAAGTTCGTTTGAGCAGTTTGTTGAGCCGTACATTAAGGGCGAAATGCTTGTGTTTTTGGAGGAAAATCAAGGTGTTTGTTATTGGGGTGTAAACATACGAAACCCTGAAAATGAACTTGTTTTTATGTGTACCGACCTTGAAATTGAAAATCCTGAATGGTATTCGGAGAAAGTGACACTTACAGAATTTTTGACTATTCTAATGTACTATCAGTGTGCGCAAGGAGGATATGAACACGGAAGTGCTGTTTATGAAAGTAACTTTGACAGCAAAGAAAAGTATTTACAGTTTCTCACTGACATCATAGTTGAATACGAAAAAGTTGTTGAACATAACGGACTTGTGGTGTATCAAAACGGAAGAAAGTTAATNTGGCATTTCGTAAATGAGGAGGGAGATTTGGCAGATACAATTTTTGCTTCGACACGAACAGCACAAGAGATGAAAGAATTGGAAATTTATGGATTTAGAGAATTATAAAAGAGTGAAAATGCCAACACTTAACGGCTCGGACGTTGTACGCAAGCGGGGGCGACAGTGCAGTGGACAATGAAGTAGAAAACTGAAAGTTAAAAACAATAATAACCGTCTGACAAGGACATAAAAGTGAAAATAATATGGCTAAACACATTGAATCAAAAGTTATCGGACAATTGGAACAAGATGAAACAAGTAACGATTGGTGGGTAAGTTCAGATGTCAAAATTCCATTTTTTGACAATGAAGAATTTCAAATAACATTCATGGACTTTGAACCTAAAAAGGACAAGACATTTATTGAAGAGGCAGACAAGGCACTGACAAATTTTTTAAAATTGGCAGGCAAAGACAGAAATGCTATATCTGAACTTGTTTATAAAAATTGTATGGATTTTTTAGATTCCACTGAACTTGAAGAAGGCGATGAAGAATTTAGACAAATAACAGATAAAAATGAGATTTGGAATTTTGTTAATCCTACGGAAATATATGTAACAAGAAGAGACAGGCGAGATAAAGATATATATGTTCAGGTCGCCTGTGAATGCGATTGGGAGGAAGAGCATGGGTTACAATTAGTGTTTAGACAGGGGCGAAAATTAACAAGAATAAGTGACCAAGACGGGCATTTAACAGAAGCCGATGCCTATGACATACCTGACTCAAAAGACAAATTATTATCTCAATTTGACGAATGAAGGTAAATGCCAGCGTACAACNGGCNGTTTGGCNCAAGCGGGGGTGTAGCGCCGCGGAAAGTG
>WQSU01000226.1 GCA_009787675.1 Lentimicrobiaceae bacterium | reverse complement strand
AACTATCATTTCAAATCGGATGAATCGAAAAACCGCTATAATAATCTGATATCCAATAATTTCAAAGAACTTTATTTATAAACAACGCAACACTACTGATTACGAATTAGGAATTAAGAATTACGATTCCTCACCTCTTCGTCTTGGCGAACTCCAACCTGCCTATAACTCCTTCGTCAAAGCCCACGAAGACTACCAATATTTCACCGCCACCGATTATCATCACAAAAAAATTGCCTCCATAAAGAAACAGATTGCTACTCAAAATCTTATTTTACAAAAATCAAAAAAACAATTAGAACTTAATCACCAACAATTGGTAATAGCACAACAAACATTTTCAATGGATTCTCTTTTGTATGTAAAAAATGCTTTGTCAAATGCAGAATACCAAAATGCAAAAAATATTTATCTACAACAATTGCAATCTTTTGAAAATGCACAACTTGGCATTGATAACCAAAACATCAGCATTTTGCAATTAGAGCAAAATGTTTTTGATTTGGAACAGCAGCACAAGGAGCAACTGAATAACCTGCAAATTGCACTCACCGGTGCGTATAACCAATTACAAACACAAATCAAAATCTGGGAACAAACTTATTTGCTAATTAGTCCTATTGCCGGAGTGGTAACTTTCACCAAATATTGGCAAAAGAACCAGAATATCAACGCCGGCGAGGTATTGGTTACGGTTGTGCCCAACGAAACAACAATAATTGTGGGAAAAATTTTGCTTCCCCCGCAAGGCGCAGGCAAAGTAAAAGAGGGACAAACCGTTAACGTAAAATTCGACAACTTTCCCCACCTAGAGTTTGGCATGGTGCGCGTGCAAATCAAAAACATTTCCTTAGTTCCCATTGTGATAGAAAATAATCAAAAGGCATACATGTTGGAAGTTGACTTTCCTGAGAAACTTTTAACCAACTACGGTAAAGAGTTGGCATTCAGCCAGGAAATGACAGGCAGTGCAGAAATTATCACAGAAGATTTACGCTTATTAGATAAGTTTTTAAACCCAATAAAAGCAGTACTAAAAAAATAACCATGTTTAAACTTTTTTCTCCTTTTTGCTTTCTGCTTTTCTGCTTTCTGCCTTCTGCTGTTTCCACTGCGCAAACCACCCTCACTTTGGAAGATTGCATCAAAATAGCTCAAGAGCGCTCCCCCGAAGCCCAACACGCCAAGAACAACTATTTAGACGCATACTATCAATACAAACTCTACAAAAAATCTTACTTGCCCACCCTTTCGCTTTCGGGAAGTGTGCCCGCCTTTAACCGCTCCATTTCCAAAATCACGTTACCCGACGGCACAGAACAGTTTGTGTCGCAAAGTGCAGGGAATTACTCTGGTTCACTATCTTTAACACAGCCTATTCCGTTTATGGGTGGTCAGTTTTTTATCTCATCGGGGTTGCAACGTTTGGATATTTACAGAGACAGTACAACCACATCCTATCTCGCCAACTTAATTAACATCGGAATCCGCCAACCCTTTTCATTGTACAACCCATACAAATGGGAGCGAAAAATTGAACCACTGTACTTCAAAGAAGCAAAGCAACTTTACATTGAAGCCTTAGAAAACGCTGCCTTGCAAGCTATTGAGTTATATTTTTCGCTATTGGAAACCCAAACCAATTTAGCACTCATCTTACAAAACAAAACAAACACCGACACTCTGTTTTTTATTGCCAAAGAACGTTTTGCGGTGGGCAAAACCACAGAAGATGAAGTGTTGCAACTTGAAGTCAACCTGCTCAACCTAACTTTTCAAATAGAAGAGCTTCAAAACACCTTGCAAGACAAACAAGCCGCCTTAGCCGATTTTTTAAATATCCCGACAGACGCATTTAACTTATTGATGCCGGAAACATTAAACATCTCTATTATCAACAGAGAAAAAGCCTACGAACAGGCTGTTGCCAATGGTTCGCAGGAAATAGTGCATAAACGACGTTTATTAGAAGCGCAAAGTGAAGTTGCCCGCGTTAAATCCGAAAACAGTTTTTCGGTTAACCTGTACGCTTCTTTCGGCTTGTCTCAAAGCGCACCATTACTGAAAGAAGCATACAGAAGTCCATTAGATCAAGAACAAATAACCCTCAGTTTTAACATCCCCATCCTGAATTGGGGGATTACCAAATACAAACGAAAAAAAGCAGAGCTAAAACTAACAGATGTTTCTTTAACTATTGAACAAGAAAAACAAGCATTTAAACGACAAATAAATAATGCTGTAAATCAATACAACATCCAATCTACGCAATTACAGGTAGTTCAAAAAACAAGTGAATTAAGCCAAAAGCGCTACGAAATGAGTAAAGACCGCTATCTCGGTGGAAAAATCGGTTTTTTAGATTATTCGGTGGCACAGAATGAGAAAGACCGTTCTCAAATAGATTACATACAAACTTTACAAAAAATTTGGACAACGTATTACGAAATCAGGAAGATAACCTTGTTTGATTTTATGGAAAACAAACAAATTGAGGTGGGTTTTTTGCCCAAATAATGGTTTTATTTCTACTCAAGATTGATATTTGTGTATTTTTGCGGCGTGGCTTGCATTGAAAATATGCAGAAAGCCATCACTACCCCAATATGCCAACAGGAGTATCTTGTTAAAATTTGAAGAAATGCACATCATTCCTAAAACACGCCTCTTTGTAGAGAAGAAGCAAGGCTTTCAAGTGGAAGCCGAATCATTGAAAAATGAACTGAATAACAATCTGCACCTGCAAATTAAATACCTGCGCTTACTCAATGTGTATGATGTTTTTAATATTGATGAAAAGCTATTGGAAGATGCCATGAGTTCGGTATTTTCGGAGCCGGTAACAGATAATATTTCGATAGAGGAACTGCATCCCCTACAATTAAACGAAATGCCCAAACAGTTTGCCATCGAATTTCTTCCGGGACAATTCGACCAGCGCGCCGACAGCGCCGTGCAATGCCTGAAACTGATTGACCCCAAGAGCGAAGCAATAATCAAAAGTGCCAAACTGGTTCTGTTGGACGATTTAATATCGGAGAAAGAGTTGCAACGCATTAAAAAATATTGTATTAATGAAGTTGAAGCACGCGAAAAAGATATGAACCTGCTGGACGCTTCCGAAAATGTGGAGATTGCTGAAATTCCCATTTTTGAAAATTTTATTGATTCTTCAAAAGAAGAGATTGAAGATTTTAGAAGAAAACAGGGACTGGCAATGTCGTTGGAAGATATTCTGTTTGTGCAACAATACTTTAAAAACGAAGAGCTGCGCAACCCCACCGAAACGGAAATCAAAGTGCTGGATACTTATTGGAGTGACCATTGCCGGCATACCACTTTTGAAACTGAAATAGAAAATGTTACGTTTGCCCCTTCCCCGTTTAATGCACAATTGCAAGATGCTTTTCAACAATATTTGGAATTGAGAAACAACGTGCATGGCAGCCAAAAACCGATGACATTGATGGATTTGGCAACAATTTGCGGCAAACATGAACGCAAAGCAGGCAATTTGGACGACATGGAAGTTTCGGACGAAATTAATGCTTGTAGCATTTATGTAGATGTGGATGTGGACGGAAAAACAGAGCGCTGGCTTTTGATGTTTAAGAATGAAACACACAACCATCCTACTGAAATAGAGCCTTTTGGGGGTGCATCCACCTGCGTGGGCGGCGCCATTCGCGATCCGTTGAGCGGCAGAAGCTACGTATATCAGGCAATGCGCGTAACCGGCGCAGGAGACATTACAGAGCCGGTGGAAAACACCATGGAAGGCAAGTTGCCGCAACGTGTTATCTCAAAGGTGGCTGCGCATGGCTACTCCTCATACGGCAATCAAATTGGCTTGGCGTGCACCCATGTTCGCGAAATCTATCACGAGGGCTACAAAGCCAAACGTATGGAGATTGGCGCGGTGGTGGGTGCGGTCCCCGCAGATTACGTGCACCGCGAGAAACCACAACCCGGCGACATCGTCATCATGTTTGGCGGCAGAACCGGACGAGATGGCATTGGCGGAGCCACAGGCTCTTCAAAAGAACACACGGAAACTTCGCTGGAGTTGTGTGCTGCAGAAGTGCAAAAAGGAAACGCCCCCGAAGAACGCAAAATACAACGCCTCTTCCGCAATCCCGAAGTAACACGCTTAATAAAAAAA
>WQSU01000225.1 GCA_009787675.1 Lentimicrobiaceae bacterium | reverse complement strand
AACATGGCAGCCTGCAACCACACGTGACCGAAATCGGTATATATTTTGATATTTGCCCTCCCGCACCCTCACACGCAAAAACATAACGGCGTTCAGCCCTTATGTTTTTGCCTTTCCCCGCACAAACCCACCCGCTACAATCGGTATTTATATGATTATAAACCTCTCCTTCCAGTCGATCCGGTTGAGCCTGCGGCAGCGCGGTATATATTTTGATATACTAACGCCCTACGGTTGTTGTCTCAGTTTTTCATTAGGCAAAAGGCTTACACACAAGCCCCCGCGCTTCTTTTACCTAATAAAAAACTGAGATGTTTTGTTTGTCGCCCAATACACACAATTTGAAAAATCTTTTTTTTTCAATTGAAAAAGAAAAAATCTAATTTTGTGGCTCTTAAATCAATACAACACTTTATGACCGGAACGGCTACGGTTCTTTCGCAAAACTTTGATTATTACAATTATTACGTAATGTGTAACTTCGTTTTTGACGAGCCTGAAGCGGTCATTCAAAACGGATATACCTACGAAGAAAACGGTGTTTTGTATTGCACGAGCGCGACTCAAAAGGGGGTTTACTGTTATACTTATGCTCGGAACAACCCATTGATGTACACAGATCCAAGCGGGGAGTTATTTTGGCTTATACCTGTAGCTTACATCGTAATTTCTGGAGCTATTAATGTTGCCACACACTGGGAAGCTATTAAAGTTGCCTCTCAAGATGGTGGCGGGGCAGGTTTTGGAAAAGCAATGGGCTTTTTTGCTATAGGGGCTGCTAATGGAGCTGTTTCTTTTTATTGCCCTGCCTTAGCTCCAATTGTAGGAATTGGTACAGGTATTCTAAATCAGGGGCTTGATAAGGGTTTTAATAACATTAATTATGGACAAATATTTCTTCAAGCAGCGATTTCTATTGGAACATCTGCAATTGGTAACGGTCTCGTTAATTCAACCCTTGGCAAAGCTGACTTTTTCACTAAAACATTAGCCGGTAATATGATAAAAGGCGCAATTTCTAAAAACATTTCAGCTATAGGAACCAATCTTATTATGGGTGGTATTTATGGTGATTTAAAAGAGAGATGGGATAACTATAAGAAAACAGGTTGGTGGCAAGCTACTTTAGAAGGTATGAATGATGGTATGAAAACTCACTATCAAACCAATAGCAGTCATCCTGAAGACCGTTTAAGGAGAGAGTATCAAGAACGAATGTCGAAAGACAAAGATTTTAGAAAAGATTTTTCCAAAATGCTTAAAAATGATGATCTTGGTATTTTTTCTAAAGCTGATCGTTTTCAGTTAAATATGTATCGTTTAAATCTTTATATTTCTAATCCTTTCAGTTTAATAAATACCAAGCCTGATCCTGCATTAATTATCAATGCAACGTATGAGCCTCCAATTCCAACCATTCACATACCTAACAATTGGGAAATATGGGAACCATAAAAATTGATAAAGATAAAATGGGGTACTTTTTTTTAATGACAATTATTTTCGCTCTTTTAGTTATTTTAGGATACTATATTGACTTTAAAAAAGCGCCAGGTATAAGAAAAAATGTCGAAGAACTTTATCTGAATGGAGAGTTCTCAACAGCAACCAATTTAGGTGGAACTTGGAGTAGCCTCAACGGTACTACAGTATTTGATGGTATTAGCTATGGTTTTCAGGTTCCTGTTAGCACCAAAAATCCGAGGGGTTACCAAGCTGCAGGCATGGGAAGCGCACTTGCCGAACAAATTTCAAAAGCTACCGATTCTATTTACAAGAGGTTTGTATCTACAGTAAAACGTGAGGATGTATTTCTTGTGCTTTATGATAAGAATAAACCCAAAAATGCTATCCTGTTGCTTGATCATCCCATAAAGAGCGATTCTGATTTTGCGCGATATAAGGCTGAGATAGAGGAGAAGCGGAAGGATAAGAGTTGGCGGGGGTATGAGTGAGTCGAAGAAACTATGAATATTTATCAACAGCCTGCCTTAGCGGGCTGTTTTTAGTTAGCAATTGCTTTAAAAGCCAATTTTGCTCAAAGAAACCACTTTAAAAAATTGTATGGTAAGGCAAAAAATATTTTTTGTTTATAGCGCTGCAATATTTTTTTGGAAGAACTCTTTAAACCTTTTATTGGTCAGCATTTTTTCTATTAGTCTGAAAATGGTTTGTTTATCTTCTTCGTCTAACTGTTCAATGAGTTTCATTTGCTCGTTAGAGGTTGTATCTTCCAAAGAAACCTCTTGAGGTATTGTTTCTTCGTTTACTAACTGGTCAATGGTCATACCGAACAGGGCAGCAATTTTTTGAATGGCTTCGATAGAGAGTTCTCTTTCGCCGGTTTCCACGCGGGAGTAGTTAGAGCGGTGCATGTGAATCAGATCCGCAATTTGTTTTTGGGTTAAGTTTTTGTCTTCCCTGTACTTTTTAATGATTTTACCGATATGTTGCATGGCAGTTAAATTTAGGCTGCGAAAATATCAAAAAAGCATAAAAATAAAGATATGTGCCTAAAAGATATTTTTAATAGTTGCGATATTGATAATTTTATATATTTTTGCCGCGTATCAAATAAACACATTCAAAATATCAACAATGCATTTGAACCTACCCGAAACCATTCATCAATCCCATCTCATATTAACTAAAACCTTACTCATTATGAAAAAAGAAACGAACAAAACAGTAAAAATGCAAAGCAAGTACCGTCCAAGCATTAAAAACTACAGGGGTTACAAAGAAGTTCCCTGGCTCACTATCTCCGGAAACTGGTTGGCAAAAATCGGTTTTAGCATTGGCAGCATGGTAGAGATTATCTCTGCGGACAATCAGTTAATCATTAAAAAGTTGTAGTTATGGAAATACAGGAAATTAAACAACAGTTATCTATTTTACAGGTATTGCAGCACTACAATCTCACTGTGGACAGGAACAATCAGATTTGTTGCCCATTCCATGCGGATGACACGCCCAGTTGCCGCATCTATCCACAAACCAACTCTTTCCATTGCTTTGGCTGCGGCGCCACCGGCGATACGATAGAGTTCATAGAAAAGTACGAGCGAATCAGTAAGCACGAGGCGCTTGTTCGAGCAAGCTCGCTAATTACGAATTACGAATTAGGAATTAGGAGAAACGGAGCAGCAAGCACAAGTCTCAAATCTCAAATCTGTCAATCTCAAATCTTAAGTCGGGCATTCACACACTTTGCAAGGAGTTTGAACGCCAAGCCCAAGAAAGCGATTGAGTATTTGGAAAGTCGCAAGTTGGATTATCAAAAGTTAGCTGTCGGCTTCGATGCCGGAACGTTGCACAAGGGAAAAGAGAGTACAGAACAGCACAAGCAGGAATATCTACAGGCAGGACTTTTAAAGCCGGACAAGTTCGGCAGGGCAAACAGTTACTACACCCGGTTTAACAACTGTATTATTTTTCCGCTGTTAGACCAAAGCGGCAACATTGTGAGCCTTTACGGCAGACACATTGAAAGCGGACATCATTACCTTGAGGGAGAACACAAGGGACTTTATCCGGGCTATCCCAAGGCGGATACACAAACGTTGATATTGACGGAATCGGTCATTGATGCAGCCACCTTATCAATTACGAATTACGAATTAGGAATTACGAATAAAAGTGTTTTGGCACTTTACGGCACAAACGGATTTACACACGAGCTTTTTGAGGTTTTGGCGCAATTGAAAGAGTTGAAAGAGGTTATCTTGTTTTTCGACGGAGACAATGCCGGACGGGAAGCAGTAAAGACAACGGCAGCAAAGTTAAGGTTGCTGAATGAAAAACTGCAAATTTCTGTGGTTGACACTCCCGATGGGGAAGATGTGAACAGTTTGGCACAAAGTCACGAATCTGCAATCTTCGCCCACCTATTGGAGAACCGGAAACCTTTTTCTTTTTCAATTGAAGAAAAAAAGCAGAAAGCAGAAAAGCAGAAAGCAGAAAGCGGTGTGGAAAGCGTTCTGCCTTCTGCTTTCGTGCCTTCTGCTCAATCCGGGCTGCAAGTTACCCCCGACTACATCCGCTATGAGACCCCGCAATTGGTTATCACCCTTTGGGGCGGCATTGAAATACACACGGTAAACAGGCTTCGGGCTACGCTTCACATACAGTTGCAGGGCAATGAGTACATGAGTTTTAGGGATACAGCCGATTTGTACAGCCACAA
>WQSU01000224.1 GCA_009787675.1 Lentimicrobiaceae bacterium | reverse complement strand
TGCAGCATGTCGAAAACATCTTCAAAAACCTGATAATCATAGTCTAAGTTTTTGAAGAAATCAAGAAAACCTGATTTATCTGCAAGCAACTCCAACTCTCTGGATCGAGAGTGGTATTTCAAAAAATCGTCAATATCTTTTATTTTGTCAGCATCCTTTTTCAAATTGTCTTCCGACTGAGCTTGGGCAAAATGCGCCAACTCATGGCAGATAATAAACGCCAGTTCTGCCTCATTGGCACAACGGGCAATCAAGCCAAGGTTGACAAAGATATTACCCGCTGGGGTTGCAAAAGCGTTGACCTGCTCCGACTTGAGTGCGTAAATTTGAACTATTTTCCGCATGTCGGGCTTTTGTTCTAAGATTTTGTTTAACAACAGGTTTAAATACTGAGTAACCGGATCGCCATAGAGCACTCTGCCATTCATTAAAAGCGTAAAAACAAACATTTCATCCAATTCATTTACGTCATTAGTGCAAATGTTGAAGCTATTTGTCTTTTTTAGTAGAATTTTTTGGAAAGAACCGGGCATTTCTCCTATCGGCTCCAAACGGTCGAAGGCGTCATCATAATTGTTTTGCGCTTGTAAACAAATAGTTAAAATAAAAAAAGAAAGTATAGCGAAGAATTTTTGCATATATTAAAAAGTTCGGCGAAAATAGAAATATATGTATATCTTCGCCAACTCTTTAAAGAAAATTTTTAACCTTTATAAAACATTAATACTATGGCATTTAATTTAAGAAACAGAAATTTTTTAAAGTTATTGGATTTTACTCCTGAAGAAATTAAGTATTTATTAAAATTGTCAGCCGACTTAAAAACTGCAAAATATAGCGGCACAGAACAACCCAAACTCAAAGGCAAAAATATTGTACTTTTGTTTGAAAAGGACTCTACTAGAACGCGTTGCTCGTTTGAGGTGGCAGCTTTGGATCAAGGAGCGCATGTTACCTATTTAGGACCCTCCGGATCGCAAATGGGCAAAAAAGAATCGATGAAAGATACGGCTCGCGTGTTGGGCAGGCTGTACGATGGTATTGAATACCGCGGTTATGGGCAAGATATTGTGGAAGCCCTTGGAAAATACGCTGGAGTGCCCGTGTGGAACGGTTTAACCAACGAATTTCACCCCACACAAATTTTGGCAGACTTTTTAACAATGCAGGAACACAGCGACAAACCATTACATCAAATTTCATTTGCATATCTTGGCGATGCACGCAACAACATGGGTAACAGCCTCATGGTGGGCGCCGCAAAAATGGGTATGGACTTTCGCGCCGTAGCCCCAAAACAATGCTGGCCCGAAGAAACGCTGGTTGCCAAATGCCGCGAAATTGCTAAAGCCACAGGCGCCAAGATCACACTTACCGACAATGTGGAAGAAGGTGTAAAAGGCGTAGATTTCTTATATACAGATGTTTGGGTGTCTATGGGAGAACCCGCAGAAGTTTGGGAAGAACGCATTAAACTGTTAAAACCCTATCAAGTAAATATGAACGTGGTGAAAGCTACCGGCAACCCCAAAGTAAAATTCTTACATTGCCTGCCCGCATTCCATAACTTGGAAACAGAAGTAGGTAGAGATATCCACAAGAAATTTGGGCTTGAATCTATGGAAGTTACGGAAGAGGTTTTTGAATCTCCCATGTCTATCGTTTTTGATGAAGCGGAAAACCGTATGCATACCATCAAAGCCGTTATGGTGGCAACGTTAGGAGCGTAACGTACTGGTTTACTCTAACCTTATCTTAAACTTTTTCCAACTGATTATCAGCAAAACAAAAGTCATAAAACAAAGAATAATAAACTCTTTGTAGATGTGAATAAAGTCCAAGCCTTCAATCATCACTTTGCGGACGGCGGCAATGAACCAGCGTGCCGGCACAACTGCTGAGATCCAGCGCAACAGCCATGGCATATTGTCCACCGGAAAAATCATGCCGGACAACAATGCCGTGGGCATCATCAGTCCCATGCCCGAAATAAGCAATGCAATCACTTGATTATCAACCAACGAAGAGATAAGCAAGCCCATGGCGAGCATAGAAATCACAAAAACAAAGGATATGAAGCAGAACGTAAAATAGCTTCCTGCCATAGGAACCCCCAGCATGAAAATGGAAAGTAAGATAATGAGCAACATGATGATAGCAGAAATGACCAAATAGGGCAGCATCTTGGAAATCATAATATAAATAGGCTTCACAGGAGATACCAAAAGCACCTCAATGGAACCGCGCTCTTTTTCACGAACAATAGAAACGGCGGTCATCATCGCACAAATAATTGTTAAAATCAACCCCATTACTCCGGGCACAAAATTAAATGCCGATTTCATCTGTGGATTATACAGCAACTTGATTTGAGGAACGATATAATGTCCCTCAGGCGCTTGTAGTGCATTTTCATGTTGATATTTTTGAATGATTTGACTTGCATAATTGGCAATTGCCGTGGAACTATTCGGGTCAATTCCATCAGTAAGTATTTGAATATGCGCTTCTCCCAAGTGTGTAAGTTTATATTCAAAATTATTTTCAAACACCAAAACCATATCTACCCTATCCTGTTTAAAATAATCTTCGTAATGATTAGGATCTATAATATCCTCAATATAAGTAAAATAATGATTGTTTTTAAAATGCTCTTCCAATTGTAAAGAAACCGCATCTTTTTTAGGATTGAAGACACCAAAGCGCACATTTCTGATTTCGGTTGAGATAGCAAAGCCAAACAGAATCATTTGCATAATGGGGAGTCCAATGAGCACCAAAATGGTACGCTTGTCGCGCCAAATGTGCATAAACTCTTTACTGACAAAAGATAGAAACTGTTTCATTTTTTGAATTTGGCAGCAAAAATATAGAATATATTAAGTAATAAAGCTAAATTTTTCTTTATTTTTTTACACAAGGTAAAACTATTAATGGCTCATTTTGACCTATTTCTTGCAACTAAAGAAAAAAAAATATCAACATTTTACTATCAAAGTCATATTTTTGTAGATAATGTATTAAAAAAGTGTATTTTCGCGGCAATTTACGTTTAATATAGAAATGTATTTATATGAAAGATAATTATTACGCTTTTTTCGTCAATGAAAAACCAAAAAATTATTTCTTGAGTAACTTTTTGTTACCATTCTTTTAGAAAAAAGAATATTGCTTGCCCAATATTCAAATTTCACTTTTTTTTCCCAACCAAAAAAATATAAATTATCAATAATAAATTTACTATGATGAAAAATAAGAACTATTTTTTTAAACAATTGCTCAGTTTCATAGCGATGGTTATGTTTATTAGCATACCATTGAACACTTTTGGGCAGAAGAAAAGTTCCCAGCAATTAAAAGCCACAGTAGCGAAAGATAACACGCGCGCCCCCAATGCGTACCAGATATGGAACTGGGAGGATCTGGCAACTGTAACAGCCAAGTTGGAAAACAACCCATCAATAACATTTATATTAATGCAAGATCTTGGTGTACCTGGACAAAGCAACTACGGCGATGGATCAGGGATAGATATTGCTTTGCAATCTTCTTATCCCGGCAATAAACGCTTTGGCTGGTACGGTTACGAAGGATTTACGGGTAGCAATGTTAGCACACCTTATAACAGTGTTAATGTTCTTGTTGTGGATGCAACTGCTGCAACAGAATACCTGAGTTGGCCAGCTACTATTACCGCCTGCGGTTGGGAGGGAAGCGCCGGCTGGATTCCATTAAATAAAAATTCGAATACTGCACCTTCTACATTTGAGGGGAATAATAAAGTTATTTCAGGATTATGGATCAATAGAAATACAGAGACTCATATAGGGCTGTTTGGAAGTTTATACCGTTTTACTATAAGAAATCTCGGGATAAATATAGGCAACAATAAAGTGATAGGGATGAGTTATATCGGTGGACTTGCAGGAAGGTTAAATGAGGGAACTATCGAAAATTGTTTCGTTACCGGAAGCATCAAAGCCTCCGATAATTTCATAGGCGGATTAGTGGGAAATGTTTTTTCAGAAAGTGAGAATAGTTTAACAAATGTATCCAATTGCTACGCTAACTGTTTTATTAATACAGATCTAGACCTCTATGGTTATTGCGAAAGTCTTGGCGGACTTATTGGGGTCGTTGGCTGGCCTGAACCAGGTGTAGACAACGGGCAAACAGTCGTGTCTAACTGTTATGTTACAGGCGATATCTCTGGAGTTTCTATCGTCGGGGGGCTTATAGGTCAACTTACTAATACTTCTATAATGCAAAATTGCTACGCAGCACAAAATATTTTTTCAAAT
>WQSU01000223.1 GCA_009787675.1 Lentimicrobiaceae bacterium | reverse complement strand
TGGTCGAAAAATACTACACTTTTTTAATTTATTTTATTGATTTAAAATATATTACAGTGATCGTAAGGAGCGACTATTTATTATGAAACATCACATTTTTTTCTTATCCATTATTTCTTTATTTTTGTTCTCAAGTTGTAATAAAGAAGTTATTTGTACCATTACTTCCCCGGCGGAGAATGCAGTCTTTACAGACGATCAATCCATTACGGTGAATGTAGAAGCAACACCTGCCAAAGGTTCAATCATCAGTGTTCAATTATATGTTGATAGACTCCCGTACTACTCCTTACGAGTTCTCCATACAATTTTACCATTCCGCAAGGCGCAGTGGCTGTTGGAAAACACACAATAAAAGTTGTTGCAGAAGATACAAAAGGGTTCCATGGGACGGCTACAGTATCCATAAGTGTTATTGAAGGCGGCGGCGGTGATGACGACGAAAGCCCAAATTTTGTTAGTTTTGCTGATGGAAAACTCCCTGTAAGCTGGAAAACAAACACTTGGGAGGTGGATGTGCCGGGATATGATGATACTTATTCTTTACGCTCGAAAGAGCATCCTGCTTCTGTTTTAACCCATAAAACGATGGACAATGGTGGCTATGTTGAGTTTTTTACTAAAGGAGATAATGTTGATTTATACCTTGATAAGGTAAAAGCAGATGCACTTTCCACTGTTTCTTTTGGAAATTGAAAAAGATGGATCTATATTATTCCTCAAGGAAAACATGAGTTTGTATGGGAAACTACCGCTGGCTCCGCAGTCTATTTAGATGCTATCAAGTTTACCGTAACGACATTCCCTACAATAATTACCTCTACTGTAAGCAACATTGAACCCTATACGGCTACTTCCGGAGGAAATATTGTTGATGATGGCAATAGTTCTGTTACTGCACGTGGTGTTTGCTGGAGCACCTCCGAAAATCCAACCATTAATGATAGCAAAACAACTGATGGTACAGGAACGGGTAATTTTACAAGTAATATTTCAGGGCTTACTCATACTACAACTTACTATGCACGTGCTTATGCAACAAATGCTGAAGGAACGGCTTATGGCGATCAAATAAGTTTTACAACAAAGTCCCCTATGGCAAAAGTGAGATTTCAAAATAAGAAGAATTATCCTGGTCTTTTAAAAATGTCTGTTGTAAATACTTCAAGTGAGATACTTGCTTCGTTTGCTTTTCAAGAAACTATTATTTCTGATTATTATGATATTCCTGCAGGGGAACACATTCCAAAGTACAATGAATATCATAATTGTTTGCCTGAATCTGGCACCTATAATTTTAAAGAAGGAAGAAAATATACTGTAGTAGGCGATGTTGTGGGTGTTCTGCCTATAGAATTAGTATTCAATGTAACCGACGATGGTCCTTTTTAATCTCTGGTAATATTTTCATTTTTCTGTCTGCTGGCTGAAGCCAGCGGCTTTGTTGTCTATAAAATTTTGGATAGAGCTTGAAAGGGTTTTTTTAGCACATCCCATTCAAAATAAAACTATATTTTCGCCCGCAATTCTAAAATAAAAAAGCATGAAAAATATTGATTGGAAAAACTTAGTTTTCGGTTATGTTAAAACGGATTACAACATTCGTTGCTATTTTAAAGATGGTAAATGGGGTTCCTTGGAAGTAAGCACTTCAGAAATGATTGACCTCCACATGGCTGCCACTTGCTTGCACTATGGGCAAGAAGCATTTGAGGGAATGAAAGCCTATCGTGGAAAAGACAACAAGGTGCGATTGTTCCGTTGGGAGGAAAATTGGCGACGTTTGGAAAACTCTGCAAATGGGGTTCTTATGCAGCCTGTCCCAAAAGAAATCTTTGAAGAAGCCTGCCGAAAAGCGGTTGAGTTAAACCAAGAATATATTCCTCCTTACGGCACGGGCGGCTCTCTCTATTTGCGTCCCTTGCTCATAGGGTCTGGTCCCAAAGTGGGTGTGAGTCCGGCTGATGAATACTTGTTCTTGGTATTTGTTACGCCCGTTGGTCCTTACTTTAAAGAAGGTTTTAAACCTGTGAAAATGCAAGTGATTCGCGATTATGATCGTGCTGCACCCCTTGGAACTGGCAGTATTAAAGTGGGTGGAAACTACGCCGCCAGCTTGCGTGCCGGTCAACGTGCACACCAAGAGGGTTATGCAACCGCCATTTTCGCAGATGCAAAAACCAAACAGTATATTGATGAGGCAGGTCCTGCCAATTTCTTCGGCATCAAAGACGGGAAATATATTACACCCGATTCGGAATCTATTTTGCCTTCCATCACTAATATGTCGCTTCGCGAATTGGCTGCCGACATGGGATTAGTAGTTGAACGTCGCCATGTAGCGCTGGATGAGTTAGCCACTTTTGAAGAAGCTGGCGCCTGCGGTACAGCTGCCGTGATTTCGCCTATCGGGATGATTCAGGATAGAGATACGGGCAAAGTGTATGAGTATTCAAAGGATGGAAATGCTGGTCCGTGGTGCCAAAAATTGTATGCACGTCTTACAGGAATCCAGTATGGCGAAGTGGAAGATACCTTTGGCTGGTGTACGGTACTGTTTTAATGGATTGCGCTATAAATTAGCACCAGCGTGTTTCTTTTTCTTCTTTTTCGACTTTCTCTTTTTGGGAGGTAGTGTTGGCAAAACTTGGGTATGCCCGTTGTTTTTCAAAATCTCTTTGCTTGAGAAAAGTTGAAAATCTTCCGGCAACACAATCTTTCCATCGGAAAGTTCCCTTAATTGGTTGACAATCAAATCGTCATTTACAGTATTCCGATTATAAAGAAGATATAATTTCTTTAAATGGTTGGCTAAAATTTTGCCCATCGCCTCTCTTTGAGGCATGGGGTATTGTGCCACTTTTTTGATAATGGCTTCCATATTACGCCCATAAGTGCGAAACGTAATCCGTGTTTTTCCGTATTTATGCGGCGTTCTTTTGATTTCTTTCTCTTCGGGTGCGGGTTTAGGAAAAGGAGCGTCCACCTCTAATTTGTAGTTGGAAATGATAATCAAGTGATCCCACAGTTTACGCCAATAATCCATAGATTGGTTATGGAGCTCGGTTTGGTTGTTGTTCTCTTTCGTATCAGGGTGAATCTCAGCCATAACACGGATGATTGCTTTTGCCGTTTCGGTACGTTTCTTTCTGTCTTTGATGGAAATGGCATACTCAATCATTTTTTGCACATTTCTTCCATACTCCTTTATTACAAGCTGATTTCGTGATGTATTATACTCTAACATAATTACTTAACTTAATTTTTAACAAAATATCTATACCCTATATAACCCAAAACCATAATGAGGAACACCATCCAAATAATAATGCGGGAGTTACTTGAGCGCTTACTTTTGGTTTGGCGTTTTCTGTCCCAATTGCTTCTTAATTTTTCGCCAAATTTGTTTGGGTCAAAATTTGTTTCGTTGGTAGATTGTTTTTCTTCGGGTACGTAAAATTGGGGCTTATAGTTAAACTTCCGTGCCTCAGGGCGGTGGGTAAAAGTAAAATTCATGATGATTTTATTTGGGCGCGAAAATACATTTATTTTTCTCTAAAATCGTTCTGATATCTTCAAGATTCAACCCCGTAATGGCAGCAATCATTTCCTCCTGCAATCCGACTTGGTAGCTTTTAATTACTGTTTTTTCGCGTTCGGCTGCAACTTTTGCTTCACCTTCTGCTATTCCTTTCTCCATTCCTTTCTCCATTCCTTTCTCCATTCCTTTCTCCATTCCTTTCTCCATTCCTTTTTCCATTCCTTTTTCCATTCCTTTTTCCATTCCTTTTTTTAAACCTTTTTTCAGACCTTTTTCCAAACCTTTTTCCAAACCTTCTGCCAAACCTTTGGCTAAACCATCACTTAATGCTGTGTCCACGCAATTTTTAAAATCTCTAGCGGTTTGAAAATTATCTAAATATCCAAAATATTCTCCTTTTGACAAGTTGGCAACTTCTGCGGCGGCAAACATCTTCTCGAAAATACGTTCCCGCAACTTCTCGGGAATGTCATCCAAACGATAAAGGTTTTTTATGACATACATCCATTTTTCAAAGCGAGTCTTCAGTTCATCAACTCCTTTGGTAAACTTGGGCATCTCCAAATATATGAAAGTCAACTTGTCGTAGAAAATCTTGTGAGTTTCAATATCGGTTAGCATCACATCATACCTGTATTTGTCGGGATTGTCTTTGTTGTCATCAAATACAAAGTTAAGAATAGCAATAAGATACACTGCCTTGAGTTCAAAATCCCAATCGCCCAAAAGCGCCTGATCGGTTATAGGAAAAGTACTGTAGAAGATACTTCTGTCTTT
>WQSU01000222.1 GCA_009787675.1 Lentimicrobiaceae bacterium | reverse complement strand
ACGTCTTGATTTTTCCATCTTCCAAGCATAGCAACCGATGAACAGTGCCATCTACCACATAAGCCGGAATATCTAAAAAAACCGTCAAACCGTTGGTGTATTTCAAAAGTCGCTCAACATAATTCCGACATTCAAGAGCAAAACCGAACGATTTTAGTTCGTCTGCAATAGGGTAGCCTGTCAGCGAAAACGCAGGAAAGACAAGCGTTTTCACGGATTTCTTTTGTGCCTCTTTCAAACATTTGCGAATGTGCTTGTAATTCGCTTCAAGGTTCGCAGGCAAGGTGTGTATTTGGGCAATTTCTAACATTTAGAGAGTAGTTAAACAGCATACTGTAAAATCAAATATTAGATGTTTTATACTGCAATTTTGGTGTGTAGATTCGTAATAATGTTTAACGAATGGATGAGCCAAAGGTATCAAGCTTTCGCATTGCCTATAGTCTTTCTTTAGCAATTTGTTGATGCCGTTAACAGTTGAACAAACTGAACCCTCCAGCAGATAACCAACTAAAAAACCATGTGGGTATCTGTTCGAAGTATAATTGTTTATTCCTGTCTCGATGTATCTTCTCTTTAACGCAGAACTTTTTTCTTTTAGATTTTTTGCTTCAAAAAAAACTCTATATTCTTTTTCTGAACAGAATGTTACAAAACGTAAATCTATACGCAGATCTCTTGTTGCAAACCCCTTTTTCTTTTTAATGGACTTATTTGGTAAATGGTGTTCTATATCAGTTGCAATGGAAGGTGTTTTTGTTCTTATGGGGTTATTTTCAATATACTCATGTAGTTGGCTTGTTATATCGTTTTCCTCCCAATCCAACCGGATAGTTCTATTTATTATAGATTGGCGATAAGCCTCTACAAATAAGCGAATGCATTTATTCTCAAAACCAACTTTGAAATCTTGACGGTAATTAAATCTTTCTGCCATTACTCCTCTGTATTTAAGATTTCAAGAATCAGTTCGGAAGCATCTTCCATTGCCATGGATTGGCTCCAAAAACGGCGTTGGTTGGGACGAATGATGAAAATATCATCGCCGTCATAATAGTTAAGCTTTTTACGAAAATAAATACTGCCAGATTTTTTACTCCATAAGTAATTGTCTATTTTTTTTAACTCTTTGCTTATTCTTTCTTTTGATGTTGTGACTTGTTTTTTCTTTTTGTCAAAAGATATTTTTACCAAACACAAAGGGTTATGGATGTCCCTTTCAAATACCGTCGCACTCGCAAATATGTTTTGACCTTCTAAGAAATCATTGAGATCTTTGCATACCACCTCTCCATATTTTGCCATCTGATCTTGCAAGGCGGGGCGTAAAGCATTGGATTTTTCCTGCTTGTGAAATAAATCAATATTATCCAATAAGTGCTGAACAGAATATTGGTCATTTATAGATAAACGTCCAGAAATGAGTTGATTTAGCTTTGACTCTACACCTCTGTTAGATTGAAAAGGGTTTGTGTCAATAAGTTTGCTGTTAAATATCTCCACTAATTCCTTTCTTTGTTTTTTATTCAATTGGTCTAATATGAAAGGTGCTTCAAACAACTCATTGTGCTTAACAACATCTCTTTCAATCCCCCAGCTTGAAGTCGTTAAAAAAGCATAATATCTGACAAGGTCTGAATTAAAATATATGGTCAGTATTTTTAATAAATCAGTATCATCATTTTTTGAGTAAACACCAACAATTCCCTTTGAATAGGCACTTTTATAATCCACAAAAGAAGCTAATAAAGTCAGCCGATTATTATCAACTTTTATGCCCTCATTTATTATTATATGAGATGTTTTGTAAGCCTCCATTTTCCCCAATCTCCGGAATTTATCCGCATCGATTCTTTTATCCGGCTTTGGAGTATAATACCTTGAAATATTATTTGGTGTATGAATTGGCATTTTTTTTATATCGCTATTGGGCTTATTGGCAGGATTACTTGTCTCAAAACCAACGCCATAATATATGTTTTCTTTTTCAAATAAAGACTGAATAGTAGAGTAACTATTATTTAACTTTCTGATCAATTCCCAATCATTCATTCCTCCCCACATAGCAATCTTCCAGATTTTGGTGTCGGGCTTTTCACATTCTTCACGGGGCAAGTATTTTACATCTGTACTATCAATAACGATACCTTCCAAAACATTTGATTTCACGTATGTTCTCGGAGCATAGTAAACAATACGATGGTTTGGATTTGTTGGTTTTTCTTTTTTATAAAAAACAATACTTATAGGACCTACTGCATCACCAAAGAGTTGCCCTCCAAAACCCTTTGGAGCTTTCCTCAGTATGGAAAAATTATAAATCTTTTCCACATAACACTCTTCCATTAACCATTTTCTGAAATTTTGATAAGTAGTACCTGTATTAGTCAACACCTTAGTATTAAAGATCATGGCTATTTCGCCTTTAGGTGCAAACTGTATAGCTTTATGTAAAAACGGTAATACCTTTTCTTTTGCAAACAAGCGTTGGTCACAGTAACTGCGAATAGAGTCTAAAAGGTTACTTGTACCAAATGGAGGATTCCCAACGACTAAATCAAAAGCAATACTTTCAACTTCTTTGTTTCTTTGGATGGTGTCTCTTTTGTACAAATTTTTTCCTTGCCCTTTCAACATTTTGTCATCTGGGTCGTTTATCAAATTTGGCAACTTTCTATTTTGCCAAAGCGTTTTGGGGTCTAAACTGTCCACTAAAGCCAAATACAAGCTGAATGCTGTAACTTTTATTGCACTACTATCACAATCTATCCCGTAAATATTCTCAACTAATATATTTTTTAGTGTTTCAAAGTCTGTCAATTTCTTTTTATGGTAGTTTTCATAGCGTCTAACCAACCGCTTAAAACTTTCTACTAAAAAAACTCCCGAACCGCAAGCAGGATCAAGTATCTTAAAATTATACTGCTGCTCTTCGGAATTGACTGGCAATTTTTCATTCAGAATTAACTCGACTAACGAAGGTGGCGTATAATAAGCACCTGATGCACTTTTCCGTTCAGGATCAATACTTGCCAAAAAGTTTTCATATATCTGGCTTAATAATTCTATTTGGATAATACTGAAATCAAACAAACGCAATTCCGTAAAAAGTTTGGTTTGTAGCGTGTTTTCGTAACCCGAGATAAAACACTTACGAATAGTTTCCAAATGCTCCTTTTTTATTTTTTTGCTTTCGCCTTTCTGGACTGAAAAAACGTTTCCATTAAAATGTTTTTCCAACTTCTCAAATAACAAATATGTCGAATCTACATCTTCCAATATATCGAAATAACTTTTTGCATCTTTTTTGATTGTTGCATAAAACTTTTCGTCTGTTGCTTTTCTATCCTCCAAGTACAAAAGAAATAAAGAACGCAAAATCAGGCTGTGTATAAGTTCGAGATTCTCTAACCCTTCCTTCATTAGCACTTTTGCTGTTTCCGTCAAGCTTTTAACTAAGTATTGATCAACGCTCCGCCGTAAATCAATTTTTTTTCTAATATCAGATGCTTCTGTAATAGACCAAATCAAACCCGTGTCAATAGCAACGGAGGAAAAGATACGATCCAAACTCTCTAATTGCTCACGGTCTGATTGCCTATAAGTTACCAGTTCTTTTTTCTTTAGCTCTTTTTCATAATCTGCGTTATCGGTGATAAAAACGGGCGTGTCAGAACAGTTGTAGATTCTAATTTCTGTGTCATTATAGACATACAAAAATGAAACCTTCTTGTAGTTCCATGCCTTCTTGTGTATTTTCGCTATTTGTTTCAGTGTCAAAGTGTCAAATAGTGCAACTCGTTTAATAAAAACGGCAGGATAGCTACTGTCTTCGTCTTGACTAAAGTAAACTTGGTCTAAACCAAATCCTTTCACCTGCTCAATGATTTCTTTTTGAGAATCAGAAAGATTTTGCGTACCGTCAATATCAACAGCTCTTTTGAACCCCAATTGCTCTATGATGCTTTGCTTTTTCATAGCTATATATTGTTCTATATAATATCCACAGCACCAGCACCAACATTTGTGTGGGATTGTCATTTTTGCTGTGGCATCAATTCACAAAGGTACAAAAAAAAAACATAATACACAAATTTTTTCTTGTTATGTACAATTAATTGAAAAATTTTTCGTATTTTTGTAAAATGGTTTGACAAAGATACAACTTTTTTTTCAAAACGTAAAACTTTTTTAACAATGACGAAAACAAAACGCATATTGATATATTGGGCTACTCCGATTGCTATTGGTTTGGCTCTCTTGCTCACAATTATTAGGATGATTACAGATAGAGACCGCATCGACTTTTCGCCAATCCCCATTCAACGCTACG
>WQSU01000221.1 GCA_009787675.1 Lentimicrobiaceae bacterium | reverse complement strand
GATTCTTATACTGCCTGCAATAATGACAACCATAGGCTTTGGAAATTGAATAAAAAGTCCCAAATCGGCTTTCAGGATTTTCGTCCAGGTGAGTTGCGCCAGAATACCGAAAAAATGTTGGTTTTGCTGCACCGGATAATATTGGGCAGCATTTGCAAGAACAAAATCAAGGTTGTTTTCCAAGTCTTTAACAAGCAATATGGATTCTAAAGCGCCGCATCGTATGGCGTCGCGGAGTTTGTCGGTTTCTATCTTGCGGTTCAGCCCAAATGTACCGCCTACCCCTGTCAAAGAAAATCCCATAGGTAGTGGAAGACCCGGAGTGAAAAACATGCTGATAGCGCCCATGAAGCTGAAGCCCTTGCTGCCATCGGGCATTCTCAGGTTGAACAGAAGCAATGCGCTAATACCGCCCACATTGGCAATGGTTAACTCCAAAGCGCCAAAAAACTCCTCTTTCTCTTTGTTCCAGCGCACCAAACCACCGCCTGTTACGGGACCAATATCTATGGCTATGCCAAGCCCCGAAGGAAATTGAAACTTGGGCATTAGGTCGAAGTCACCAAAACTGCCGTCAGGGCTTTTGTAGTTGATATTCAACGCTAATCCCATCTCCGTGAAGGAGATGTTGATACCTGAAAAATCCACGTTGAAGTTGGTGAGCAAACTCGCCGTGATGGCATTCTTGTTAAAAGTGCTGGCGCCCAATTCCAACATGATGTCGTTAAATTTTACGATCGACAAGTCGAAGTTGTTTTGAATGGGAATCCTTACCTTGAAGGCGCCATCAACTCGGAGCCCTTCCGCCCAACTGTACCCAAGCTCAAGTTTGGAGAGCTTGATAATAATATCGTCTTTCAAGATTTTTTCAAAGAAAGCATTGAGTTTATGCAATTTTAAGGCAAACTCCATTTTGTCTAACTTGCCCAAATAGCCAAAGTCGAAAGCGCCTTTGTTTAATCCTGCAAATATTTTTTGCGGATAGTTATCCACTTTCAATGCGGCATACTCCGCATTAAATATTTGCAACGGGTTATCTTTGGTACGTTCAAACAAGAGTTCCAAATAAATTTGCAGTGCATCGTTGTTTAAATATTCCAAAGAGGTGTGTAACGGATTGGAACTTTTGTTCGTGAGGAAGAATCCAAACAGCTCATTTTCAAGTGCTGCTTTTTTGCCTGCTTCGGTAACCGTCTCCTTCGAAAAGTCATTATTCAACGATCCCGTTACTCCTAATTTCAGGATGTGGTTTTGTCCCAAGGCAAAGCCCTTGTTGTTATAGTTTCCTCGAATGACCGGCAGCAGAAAGATACCCGATTCTACTTCTTCGCCATCCGAATCTAATTTTCTTTCGCCGGCAAAAGCGACCAATTTTAGGGATATGCCATTTTGTTCGTCTTCTTTCTTGCTTTCGCCCTCTTTCTTTTCGGGATATTCGTAAACCGTGAGTGCAAAGAATTTATTCTGTATATCTAACTTGTAGGAGGGAAGCGCGATATTACTGAAATCGAGCATCGGCAGTTCCACTACCCCCGACAACTTTTTCAGCAGATCCGGTTTTATGGCTTTGTAAAGGTTGGTGATAAACTTAATGCCGTCGCTGAGACTACTAATATCTTTTAATTCAATACCTAAAGCCAAGAGTTTTTTGGCAAGTACGATAGGGCTTGCTCCCCATGATTCTCCTACGTCCAAAGAATCTTTTTCCTGTATCATTTTAACGCCAACAGAGGTAAAGTTATCTTTAGAGAAAATATCCTTATATTGTTCAAAATTCAGGTGGTCATCAATACGCTGCGTTATTTCGTCAAAAATATTGTGAATCAACACTTCCTTCAACCAACTTTTTACCGATTTTTCAATCACGGAAGCATAAGGGCGTATCAAGTTTTTGTAGAGCAATGTTTTCATATCCGCCCAAAAGGCAGAAAACACATTTGCCAAAAAAGCTCTTGCTTTATCTTCGGCAATACCCTTGGCTTTCAGTTTATCAGAAATAGCACTGATGGTAATCTCTTTGAATTTCAGATAGTAGATACTGTCCAAATCGCACGGGGCAATATTTTTGATTTTGTTGGCAAAGTTTGAAAAATATTCAACATAATCGAAATCCGAGAAAGGATATTTGTAGGGAGTTTTCTCCTCTCCTGTTTCCACCAAAAGAAAATGGAGGTGAGTGTAGCTTTTCTTTAAATCCTCGTTTTTGTTTATATTTTCTTCAATTTTCTTAATATAACCCTCCATCTCACTCAAAGGCTTTTTCCACAAGGAATTGATTAAATGAGGGCTGTCGGCAATTTTCTTTCCTATGTTTTTTGTAAAATCCTCTTTAAGCTCTTTGATGAGTTTTTTGAACTTATCTTCCCAATTATCAACAGCATCGTATAATTCTGAGATATACTCTTCCATGTTGCCTATGGCGGTGTAATAATCGGTGAGGAGTTGTCCTGTAACAAACCCCTCCCATTCTGTTTGGGAAATTTTGTTGAATGCCTTGTCAGCCTGAGCTTTTTCGTTGAGAAGCGCCGCAAGGGGAGTGGCATAGAGCCGAGATAACTGCTCTTTCCATTCTGTCTCCGGTAACGTTCTTAATTTCTTGAATTTGATATTCGTGCCCGGAATTTTCCCCTTTTCCTTTAATTTTTCCAACTCTTTTACAATGTATTCATTAACAAGTTTGTCAATAATTGACTCTGCGGCATCAGCGCCGGAAAGAAACTCATCGAACGCTTTGGTAAGTTCATTTTTTACGCCGATAGCAAATTTTTCATGCACTTTAATCAGGTCAATAATAAAATTTTGGAGTTTTAAGAGTTCTTGTTTGGCGTCCTCTTTGGCATTCTTGAAGAGATTCCATATTCGCGTGGCAAACTCATACAGCAACTTTCTCAGCGAGTCGAAATCAAGCGTTCCGTCTGAGAATATTTTGATGAGTTTCAATATTTTAGCAAGCAACTTTTCAGCATCATCAAAATCCTTAATCGGATAAAGCGAGGTAATGTAGTCCACAGGTTTGGTACATAACTTTTCGAGATTATTCCATTTAATTACATTTAATTTTGAGATAGGACTTTTCAGCGCTTTTTTGGCTTTTTTAAGGGCATCGGCTTTTTCATCGGAGCTGTCATCCCCTTCATTAATTGTAGTTATATATTCATTAATTTTTGACAGGTCTATTTGTGCCGCCAAATCTTTTCCATATTCAACCACTTCTATCAATTCTTCATCAAAAACTTTCAAGAAATCAAGCACGGCGTATATTTTGCTGAACACCTTTCCAATTGTGTCGTAATCGGGAAACAGTTCTTTGGTGAGTTTACTCAATTCTGCCTTTGTATTTTTGAGGAGGATAGAGGCTGCTCCGGTGGTTTGCTTTTCAAGCTCTTTCACCTTCTTCCGCAGGTCTTTTATTTGCGTTATTGAAGTTTGAAACTCGGTCTCAACCAAGTTTTTACCTTCTTCCTTCAATTTTTTTTCAAGGTCTTTTTTTATCTTATCTTCCAATGCCTTGGCTTTGTCCTTATTTTCCTTTGTGTCTAACAGCACATCTAAAACAACATCAAGGTCGGCAGCAAAAAGTTCTTTGCCATTCCGTATCAAAATCACCATGATGTGGTCGAAAATGCGGGCGGCAAATTGTTGTGAAAAATTGGTTGCCTCCATAAAAGCGCCAAATTTTTCATCTGCTCGCTTGAGGTCATCCAACTGTAAATTTTTAACCTGTTTACATAGTGTAACAATTTGTATGATAAGCTGTATTATTTTTGACAGGAGACCGTCTCCAAACATAAAGCCTGCTGCAAAACTACTGCTCTCCTCGCCTATTTTATTAAGGTCGGGATCATTAAACAACTTCTTAATAGCGGGCATTTTTTCTTCGGCGCCTGCTTCTGTGGCGTTCAAAATATCCATCACCTCTTTTTGCCAATCGGTATTGCCATTTAACAAGCTGTTGATTAAATCTTTAAAATTGAATGTAGTGGCAATAATGGCTTTAACCAAGTCTTGCAACTTGGTATCTTTTTCATAGTTAGATATATTGTATCCCAGCCGTTCAAACAGCCCGTTGATAAACACGCTGAAATGCGCAGGCATGGTTTTATCTTTATAGGCTTTCTCCAAATAGGTTTCAAAATCCTTGTAGCTGGTAGCTGCGGTTATGCCGGGGATGTAGCTCGACATATCTTCAAGGAAATCTTTCAGCAGGGCATCTTTAACATGCGAGAGGGTAATACTGAGATTGGAGATAATTTTGCCCACTGTGGAGTCTGAGAATTGGGTATTTTCTTCCATAATTGATATTTTTGGATATACTTTTCAATAAGTTTGGCAAAAATA
>WQSU01000220.1 GCA_009787675.1 Lentimicrobiaceae bacterium | reverse complement strand
TTGCGTTCCCCGCCCGACAGTACGCCCGACTTCTTGTTCTGGTCTTGTCCACCAAAATTGAAACGGGAGATGTAGGCGCGCGAGTTGATGAGCCGTCCGCCCATCATCATCTGTTCGTTTCCCCCCGACACCAATTCCCACACTGTTTTCTCTGGGTCAATCTCCACGTGTTGTTGGTCAACATAGCCCACTTTCACGGTTTCGCCCACTTTAAACTCCCCTGCATCAGGCTGTTCCAAACCCATGATGAGGCGGAAGAGGGTGGTTTTTCCCGCACCGTTTGGTCCAATAATGCCCACAATGCCATTGGGCGGCAGCGAAAAGTTCAAATCTTCAAACAACAATTTCTCGCCAAACGCTTTCGAAACTTTCACGGCATCAATCACATTGCTTCCCAAACGCGGTCCGTTGGGGATGTAGATTTGCAGTTTTTCTTCGCGTTCTTTCACATCTTCGTTCAACAGTTTATCATACGCATTTAAACGGGCTTTTCCTTTCGATTGGCGGGCTTTTGGCGACATGCGCACCCATTCCAACTCACGTTCCAGCGTTTTCATCCGTTTCGATTCCTGTTTTTCTTCCTGCGCCAAACGTTGTGTTTTTTGCTCTAACCACGAAGAATAGTTGCCTTGCCAGGGGATTCCCTCGCCCCTGTCCAATTCTAAGATCCAGCCGGCAACATTGTCTAAAAAGTAGCGGTCGTGGGTAACGGCAATGACCGTTCCTTTATATTGTTGCAGGTGCATTTCTAACCATTCTACCGATTCGGCGTCAAGGTGGTTGGTGGGTTCATCCAGCAACAAAATGTCGGGTTCGGAGAGCAGCAGGCGGCACAGCGCCACGCGGCGGCGCTCGCCACCGGACAAGTTCTTCACTGGTGTTTCCGGATCGGGGCAGCGCAAGGCATCCATGGCGCGCTCCAATTTGTTGTCTAACTCCCACGCATCATACTGCTCAATCAGCTCCGTTAATTCTCCTTGACGTTCAATAAGTTTCGACATTTCATCATCGCTCATCTCTTCCATAAACTTCATGTTCACGGCGTCGTATTCAGCTAGAATATCCACCACTTTTTGCACGCCCTGTTTCACCACTTCTATGGCGGTGAGGGCATCGTCCATTTCGGGTTCCTGTGTCAAATAGCCCACCGTGTAGCCGGGAGCAAACACCACTTCACCCTGATACGATTTGTCGATACCGGCAATAATCTTCAAAAGTGAGGATTTTCCTGCGCCGTTCAAGCCCAATACTCCGATTTTTGCACCGTAGTAAAAGGAAAGATAAATGTTTTTTAATACTTGTTTTTGAGGTGGATAGGTTTTACTCACATTCACCATGGAGAAGATTATTTTTTTGTCGTCAACCATAATATGGGATTAAAGGTGTAAAGATTTTATTATTAATTCCTAATTCTTAATTCCTAATTCTTAATTCTTAATTATTCTCCACTCACTACTTGAATAAAAATATCATTCATTGAGGGCAGCAGTTCGTTGAAAGAGATAATGTTTCCTTTTTCTATAAAGAAAGACAGAAGTTCATTGGGAGAGTTTTCGGGCTGTTGTTGTATTTCAAAAACAAGAGAATGAGGCTTTTCTGTTTGGGAGATGAGTGATAAATGATGCGGAAGTTTGATTTCGTTGAGAGGATTGTTTTTTTCAATTTCAATAATAAAGCGATGATTTTTGAAGCGTTTTTTTACATCTGCAATATTTCCGTCCAATATCTTTTTCGATTTGTTAATCAGTACAATATCGTCGCAAATTTCTTCTACGGAAGCCATATTGTGGGTAGAGAGGATAATGGTAGTGCCTTTTTCTTTCAGAGCTAAAATCTCCTCTTTCAACAGGTTGGCATTAATAGGGTCGAATCCGCTGAACGGTTCATCTAAAATAAGCAGTTCAGGTTCATGAATAATGGTGGTAATGAACTGCATTTTTTGCTGCATCCCTTTTGAAAGTTCCTCTACTTTGCGTTTCCACCAGCCCTCAATTTCAAATTTGCGAAACCAATATTTAAGGCGCTGCATGGCAATGTGGTGCGGTATTCCTTTCAATTGCGCCAAATAAAGAGCTTGCTCACCGACCTCCATTTTTTTGTACAATCCGCGCTCCTCTGGAAGGTAACCAATGTTTTCTAAATCTTTTTCAGACAACAATTTGCCATTAAATAAAATTTGTCCTTGATCAGGAATCGTGATGCGCGTAAGAATCCGAATCAGCGTTGTTTTTCCTGCGCCATTGGGACCTAAAAGTCCGAATACTTTACCTTTTTCAATCTCACACGACACGTTGTTTAAAGCTAAATGGTTTGAGAACTGTTTGGTAATGTTTTGGATTTGGATGAATTGCATAAGAGGCTGGTTGGTTAATAACATTAAGTGGTGAAAAGTAGAATGATGCTTACGGGAATAATTTCTTAAGGATTTATCCTAAAAATCGTATATTTCAATAACCCATAGCAAATAAACAATAATACTCCTACCAATAAAAATGGGAAGAACGCATCCGCTTTGTTTTCGTATATGGTTTCGTTGAGGATGGTTTTTTCCATTTTGTCAATCTCTTCGTAAACGGCTTTCAGTTTGTCGTTGCTGGTGGCGCGAAAATATTTTCCACCTGTCTCATGGGCAATGGTTTGCAAGAGACGTTCGTCAATTTCGGTATTCATCATTTGGTTACCATACGGGGTAGGGTAGGGGGCTTGCCCGTTCGTGCCCGCACCAATGGTATAAACCTTAATGTTCATGTTCTTGGCTATCTCTGCGGCGGAGTATGGGTCTAAGTATCCACTGTTGTTTACGCCGTCGGAGAGCAGGATGATGATTTTGCTTTTAGCTTCGCTTTCGCGCAGGCGGTTCACGGCAGTGCCCAAGCCATCGCCGATGGCGGTGCCGTCTTCAATAATATCGAACTTTACTTTTTTTAGCAGACCGAGCAGGGTGCTGTGATCACTGGTAACAGGGCATTGCGTGTATGCTTCTCCCGCGTAAACCACCAACCCGATTCTGTCGGTAGATCTGCCCAAAATAAACTCTTCTGCAACTTTTTTGCATGCTTCCAAGCGGTTAGGACGAAAATCCATCGCTTTCATAGAGCCGGAGATATCTAAAGCAAGCACAATGTCCACCCCTTCCACTTCCACATCGCTTAAACGGAAAGAACTTTGAGGTCTTGCCAACGCCACAATGAGCGCGAGGTAGGCAAGCACAAGTAAACACAGTGGCAGCCAGCGGAAACGCACTCTCCATGTATTACCTGTCTTCTCAAATGCAGTTACAGTGGGCACAGTTAGAGAGGCTTGCAGTTTCTTTCTAAAAAAATATCTCCACGCCGCCACCGGAATAATCAGCAACAACAGCAAGAGATAATACGGATGGGCAAACTCAATTCCCTGAAAAAAAGCCATCATCTTATCCATATTAATATAATAAATTCCTAATTCTTAATTCCTAATTCCTAATTCCTAATCCATCCTTGCCGTCCGTTCCACAAACTCCCGACAATCCTTAAATGCCATATCATGGTCGGTGGGGAGTGGCGTGTATTTGGCAAACTTCACAAGGTCGGCAGTGGTGCAGGCTTGGTAGAGCTTTTTCAATACTTCTTCGTGAATTTCAGTGCTTTTCAGTGCATCCATAATTTCGGAGGTTACCATCTCCATGGCGCCAATTTCCCATTGGTCGTCGATATATATTCTCACGATATCAATAAGTTCCGAGTAATATTCTTTGGCTCTTCCTTGTTCGCAGAGTTTCTTCTGCCGCAGTTTTTCCAACTCTTTTAATGCTGTAATGTGAGGTTTGATTTTAGGCTTTGGCTTAACCACAGGCAACGGTTTTTGTGCACGTTTTTTCTTAATGTAACGCCAAATAGCATAAACCATTAATCCGATAATTAACAATCCCGCTACAATAAAAAGTGAATACTTTTTTACATACATCCAAAATTCATGCAAAGTGAAAGGGATTTTTGATATTCCTTTAATATCTTTAAATGCGGCAGTGGTATCTACAGCCACCGTTAAAACTTCAAAAAAGAGCGGATTGGTTTGCGCCACCATTTGCGAGTCGATATCAAACACAGGAATTGCCGGAAAAGCATAGGAACCCGTATCAAAAGCGGTTATTGTGATTGTTTGTTTTAAAATGTAATACTCGTTTTGGAGTACTGTATCAAACTTAGAGTTGGCAATCCAGTCGAAGGGAGCTTCAACCTCTGCCAGCAACTTGTCGTTAAGTTGGGGAATATATACGGGTTTTCCCTTGGGTGCTGTAACTTCCAGATGCACATTTAGATAATCCCCAATGAGAATCTGTGCCGAATCTAATTTTGCTTTTGCGGTATAT
>WQSU01000219.1 GCA_009787675.1 Lentimicrobiaceae bacterium | reverse complement strand
TGAGCACCGAAAATCCGTTCTCGGCTAAAAAAGATGAGTTTGAAGAAACTGAAAATTAAGGATTTAACTCTTTGATTACAAATTTTCCATCTTTCACAACAAGCTCTTTGGCAGGCTGTTTCGGCAAAGTAAAATAATGGGGATTGAGATAGGAGATTTCCCAAAAAGTCCACCAGGGCACCGCCAGAAAGATATCTTCATTTAAGAAATTAGCGTTTGTTCTATGGGTGTCTAAATCTTCCTCAATATAAAAGTTAACAGTTGAATTTTTATCCATCATGGCAGAGTACATCATAGATTCAAAGCCTGTAGCCCAATTGAAAAAAGGGATAATGGCATTAGAAGCCTCCCTGTCCATCACTAATTTTTTCTGATTTTCTTGATTGGCAAAGGCAACAATCTCTTCAATTTTGTTTATACGTTTTGAATAGGGAATGGCTGCAATGGCAATTTTGACAAATCCGATGCACAATAAACAGGTTAGCGTAATGTAAAATGCCTTATGCTGTTTTAGGGAAATATTTGGGAAAACATCTCTCATAAACGGCACGCCACAAAAAAACATGAGGGGTAAAAACGACCGCTCCCGCCCTATGGCGCTGTCGGGATTGTGATATAAAACCAACGTAATAATCAGGAATGACAGGTTAAAGCCCAGGAAGAACCAAAAATTCAAATACTGTTTTTTTCTTCGATAGTAAATCAGCGCAAGAACTAAAAGCAGAACAGGCGCCCAATAAAAGTCTATCAATCTGATAAAGAACCACTCTGTACTCCTAATGCGGTAAATATGTAAGCAATAACCAAGAAATTCGCGGATGCCCATGTTGTAATCGGTGTCGTGCGAGCCCTGAACAACCGTTGCAAACTTTAAAATAACAATTCCTATGGTGATTAGTGTAATCAGTGTTTTTTGGGATATCGTATAATTTTTATTCAATATATAAATACCTAAAATAAACACTAAAAAGAATAGCGCAACAGGGTGTATAAATGTGCAAAGCGTCATCATAAATAGTGCGACAAAATAGTATAGGGATTTTCCGGCAACTGTTATTCTTTTTGCAAATCTGCTGTTTAGCCAAGCATAGAGGAAGGCGGCAAAAAACATAAGTTGAAATGTTTCGGAAATTGTATGAAAAAAAGTATGCCGCATGCCTATCATGGTGAATAACATGATGATACCAACATATCTGTTTTTCAACACATAGGTAGTGAGCGCCCAAAAGCCATAAGCAATCAAGGTGAAAGAGACTGAATAAAAAAGTACAACTATTTTCAGGGACAATTGTAGTTTAATGGCAAGCAACGGCAACAGCTCCGCCAAGAACATACTGTATCGTCTTACATTTTGTTGAAAACCGCAACGTTGTATCATTTCAAATAATTGGTACGCACTGTCTATAAACAGTACACGCTCATTTACAAAAATAACAGAAAAAATGAGTAAAATGATGAAAGTTCCGTGCCCAACAAGCAGATCCTTATCTTCTTTTATTCTGGCTTTTGAAAAGAAATTCAGCATAATATTTTTCATTTTTAAATTGACAACATACTTTTTGGGATAGGAATTTACAAGGTTGCGAAAATAAAATTATTACACAAAAATTAATACTACTATAAAAATATATTTTCGCGTCCTTGTTTAAAACAGTAGGCTTTTTATATGGTTTTTAGCAGTATTCTTTTTATTCTATTTTTTCTCCCTGCATTTATTCTCACTTATTATTTGGTTCCAAAAAAACTAAAAAACATTGTAATACTGGTTTTTAGCATTGTTTTTTACAGTTGGGGCGGTCCGCGCTTTATTTTTGTGATTTTGGGCACTACTTTTATTGATTTCCACTTGGTCCGGTGGATGTCGCGCATGAAAAAGCAGCGCTATCGCAGGTGGTTGCTCGCACTGTCGGTTTCTATTAATTTGGGCTTGCTCTGCTATTTTAAATATTCCAATTTTTTTATCGAAAATATGAATGCCGTGCTCTCCCTAATGGGCTCACAGCAAATTCAATGGACAAAATTGGTGCTGCCTATCGGAATCTCGTTTTACACTTTTGAAACTATAACTTATGTGGTGGATGTGTACCGGAGAGTGCACAAACCACTGGACAATTTTTGGAGTTACCAACTCTATATCATATTCTTTCCCAAGTTGATAGCGGGACCTATCATCCGCTACCACGACCTTGCCGACCAAATTGAAGATCGTTCCAAAGATGAAACAGTGGACAATATCCTGATTGGTTTTTATCGCTTTGCCATAGGGTTGGCGAAGAAAGTGCTCATTGCCAATCAAATGGGATTATACGCGGACACCGTTTTTGCCTTAAATTATGCCGATTTAGGAACCCACGTTGCGTGGATGGGCATTATTGCCTACACTTTTCAAATCTATTTCGATTTTTCTGGATATTCGGATATGGCGATTGGGATTGCCAAAATGGTGGGCTTTAAATTTCCCGAAAACTTCAACAATCCTTACATATCGCAAAGTATTACAGAGTTTTGGCGCAGGTGGCACATCTCGCTCGGCGCCTGGATGCGCAACTATCTGTATATTCCTTTGGGCGGCAACCGCGTAGCAACACAGCGCAGGCTCTATCTCAATTTGTGGCTGGNATTTTTGGCTTCAGGATTGTGGCACGGCGCCTCGTGGAGTTTTGTGCTCTGGGGCGCTTATCATGGATTATTTCTGGTTCTGGAAAGAAGTTTTCTGCTAAAAGTATATGAAAAAATAGGAAAAATCCCCAGCATGTTGATCACCTTCTTTGTGGTAGTAATCGGGTGGATTTTCTTCCGCATTGAAAATATTACAGATGCCTTTGTGTTCCTGAAAAGACTCTTTGTTTTTGAAAGCGGCAACTCAAATCTATTTGATGCTGAGTTCTATTTCTACTTAGTGGCTGCGCTTGTCTTTTCTTTTATTACAATATTTAAAATCGGAAAAAAATGGCAAGACGCTGTCTATTTCACTGATTATACGAACAAAAAACACATTACGGTTTTTGTTTTAACACTGCTGCTCCTCTTTTTCTCCATTGCTTCAATAACTGCTTTTGGATTCAATCCCTTTATTTACTTTAGATTTTAAGCCATGGAAAATAGAAAGCCCCGAACCCCACGCATCCTGTTAATCATCTTGTTGTCGTTGTTTGTATTACAATTTTCACAATACCAATTTTCGTGGATCAAACTCAAGCCTTTGGATGGATATTATATAGATACCACCAATATAGGTTTTACGTGGAAAGACTGGTTTTCAACAGCATATCAAGAAAAAGAAGATAACTATTTGAAAGATCATTTCGGATTCAGGAGTTTTTTCATCCGCCTCAATCATCAATGGCGTTTCAGTTTATTTAACAAAGCAAAAACACAGTGGGTTACTATTGGAAAAGAGAATTATCTTTTTGAAGAAAGATACATTGATACATGGTTTGGCAGTGATTATATAGGGCGCGACAGTATTGAACAGAGAATCAATAAATTAAAAATATTGCAAGATACGCTAAACAATATGGGTAAAAAGATAATAACCGTGTTGGCGCCGGGCAAAGGCTCGTTTTTCCCTGAATTTATACCGGATACCCACGCCCGCGAAAAAGGAGTTACAAATATTGACATCTATCGTGAGTGTATCGAAAAATATCAAATTAATTGCATTGACTTTCATCAATTCTTTATCGATAATAAAAACAGTTCGCTTTATCCTCTTTACCCTCAATATGATATACATTGGAGTTATTACGGAATGTGCCTGGCGTTAGATTCCATGGTGCGGTATATTGAAAAGTTAAACAAGATTTCGATGCCCCATGTATATTGGGAAACTGTGAAAATAAGCCAACCGCCCAAAGATTACGATTGCGGTATTGCAAAAGCGATGAACTTATTGTTTCAGCCCCGAACTTTTAATATGGCTTACCCTGAATTGCAATTCGAACCTGCGGAAGGCAAAACTAAACCCTCGCTGTTGGTTGTGGCTGATAGTTTTTATTGGGGAATATTCGGCATGGGATTGGAAAATTTATTTACAAATGACAGTTTTTGGTATTACAACAAAGAAATCTATCGCAATAACGATGCTGCACATACGGATGAAGTCAATCTGCGAGATGAAATTATGAAATACGACATTATTATGATCTTGTGTACAGATGCTAATTTGTCGCATCTTGGCTGGGAATTTATTGAAAACTGTTACAATGTTTTTAATAACTAATCGCTTACAACATTTTCCACTTCATAAACTTCCTCCACAATATACACCGGTCGCCCCTTCACCTCCTCAAAAAGATAACTGATATATTGTCCAATCAGTCCAATCACAAACAGTTGAATCCCTGCAAAAGCGCTCATGAAAATGATGA
>WQSU01000218.1 GCA_009787675.1 Lentimicrobiaceae bacterium | reverse complement strand
TCTACGGCATTCTGTTTCGCGATATTAACCCGCAAAGAACGCTGGTGGACCAATATTTTTCAAGAATCATCAACGGCTTTGCAGGCGTCATCATCAATACGGGGGAAGACAATTATTTAACTACCGCCGATGCTTTTGAAGAGGCACATACCGTGCTGGCTTCCGATTTAATTAACGAACAGTTGGCGCTGTTGGCAGGTCTCCCCGAAGAACAAATGGGATTGGGACACGCTTTTGAAATGGATCCCGAATTAGAAAACGGCTTTCTTTACGAATTGGCACAAGCGCAACTCACCCGTGAAATCTTCCCTAAAGCGCCGCTCAAATATATGCCGCCCACGAAATTCATGACCGGAAATATCTTTAGAGGACACTTGCAAGACGCTCTGTTTAACATGATTGGAATTTGGACTAAACAAGGGATCCAACTGTTGGGAATGCCCACCGAAGCGATTCACACCCCCTTTATGTCAGATAGATTTTTAGCTATTGAAAATGCAAAATATATTTTCAACAACTTGGCTACCATTGGCGATGAGGTGGAATTTAAAGAGGGAGGTGTTATCCGAAAACGCGCCCATTTTGTATTGGAAGAAGCCGTGAAGTTATTGAAAGAGATTGAAAAAGAAGGGCTTTTCACCACTTTGGAAAAAGGCAACTTTGGCAATGTGAAACGCCCGAAAACGGGAGGTAAAGGACTGCAAGGCGTTGCCGAAAAGGCAGGACATTATTTTAATCCGTTTATTGAGCAAATGAAAGCGTAATACTATTTAATCAAAAACGTAAACTTATCAAAATTCTTCAAAGCGATACTTGTGCCACGGGCTACTGCTTTTAGCGGGTCTTCCGCAACGTGTACTTTGAGTTTTGTTTTTTTGGCAATACGTTTATCCAAGCCTCTTAGCAGCGAGCCGCCGCCTGCCATGTATATTCCTGTTTTATAAATGTCGGCGGAGAGTTCGGAAGGTGTGTTTTCCAAGGCATTGATTACTGCCATTTCAATTTTTGAGATAGATCGGTCTAAAGCCTGAGCAATTTCCTGATAGCCAACTTTTACTGCAATAGGAATTCCTTGCAGCAGGTCTCGTCCATACACTTCATAATCTTCGGGCGGGTTTTCCAAATCTTCGATGGCAGAGCCTACATTAATTTTCACTTGTTCTGCCGAGGCTTCGCCAATAGCGATATTGTGTTTTTTGCGCATGAAATCAATAATATCGTAATTAAATTCATCGCCGGCTACTTTAATAGATTTGCTGGTAACAATGCCGCCCAGCGCTAACACGGCAATTTCGCTGGTTCCACCACCAATATCAATGACCATATTTCCATTGGCATCCAAAACATCAATTCCAATACCAATAGCCGCCGCCATAGGTTCGTGAATCATACGTACCTCTTTGGCGCCCGATTGTTCTGCAGAATCGCGCACGGCACGTTCTTCCACTTCCGTGATTCCCGATGGAATACAGATCACCATTTTTAATGCCGGAGGAAAAAGCAACCCTTTTGAACCCGTCATTTTTATAAACTCGCGAAGCATCATTTCGGTTGACTGGAAATCGGCAATAACACCATCTTTCAGTGGACGAATAGTTTGAATACTTTCGTGAGTTTTGCCGTGCATCAGAAGCGCTTTTTTACCCACCGCGATCACCCGCCGCGTAGCTCTATCCAAAGCAATAATGGATGGTTCATCTATAACCACTTTTTCGTTATGCAAAATTACAGTATTAGCAGTTCCCAAGTCGATAGCTAACTCTTTGGTGAAGAATGAAAATAGCCCCATGATTATTTTTTTATTAAGCGTGCAAAGATAGAAAAAATAAGCAACTACCTGTTTTTTATTTTTTTTTATTTTTGCCATGAATTTTTATTATGAAAAAAAACGGATTATTAGTTATTTGTTTCTTCTTTTTTGCGTTCTCTTTTGCGCAAAATAATGTTTCTTATAATATTGAAGATGGAATTAATTCTTTAGAGCAGCAATATATTGATGCATGGAAAAAAATAAAAAAAATTGATGGATTCCGCATTCAAATTACCTCTTTTTCAGGTGTAAATTCAAAAAACTTTATTGAGGGCGCTGCGGAGCAATTTAAGAAATTGTTTCCGGAAATTCCTTGTTATACAACTTATGCTGAGCCCAATTTCAGGCTAAGAGCCGGCAACTTCAGTACCAAATTAGAAGCCTATAAAGCGTTACAAAAAATTGCGCTCTCCTTTCCGGGGGCATTTGTGATCAAAGATCAAATTGATTTTAAAGAGAATTAAAATTAGGTCTTACCAAGATAAAGATGATAAATACATCATTATCGTTAAATTTATGCAACATAATTTTCAGACAAAATTAAAGTTGTTAAAAAAAGCAACATTAAATTGGACTTTTTACGTGTTCCGGAAAATTGGTGACAGCAATTGGATTGTTTAACAATAAAAATTGGAGAACAGTAAAAAATATTGCATCTTACGATTGGATTCAACTTCATCCTTTTTTGGATTGTTGTATAATTATATTTGGTATAACTTTGAAATGTCACAAGTTTTCATGCACATTAATTATCATGCACATTCTTTGGCACTTCCAACCAATGCGCATATTCTCTTCCCAGTTTTTTCACTGCTTTTTCCCAAACCTTCGCAGTAGGCGTTTTTAACACAATATCTTCGGTACCCTCAGCTACTACCCACATTTTTTTGTTAATCTCATTTTCTAATTGTCCGGGCGCCCAACCGGAGTAACCAATAAAAAACTTAAAGTTCTTTTTGGGAAGCGCGTTGTGTTCAAAAAGGGCTAACAAAAGTTCATCATATCCGGTATATACGTTGGGCAGAATCTCTTCCGAGAGCTTGCAATTTTCAAAGTTATGCAACGCAAATGCAGTTTGGTGCATCACGGGACCACCCGCAAAAACCGGCATGTCTATTTTGACACCACTTATAGCCTCACGCACTGTACAGTTCAACTCCTGATTGAGGATCAAACCTACACAGTTTTCTTCATCTTTGTCAATTATTAGCACCACACTATGACTAAAAAACGGATCATTATAGTAGGGAACCGAAATCAATATCCTGCCCGTAGCAGGCTTTAAAAGTGTGGGTTGTACGTGAAACAAGTGTCTCATTGGTAGTGATTAGTGATTAATGATTAGTGATTAATGAGAGGGAAATTCGTTAGTTTTATCCGTCAAAAATCTTAATTCAGACACTACCAGGCGAACAGGGGTCTGTGTCCCATCATTGCTTTCACTTTTTCGGCAACTTGGGCAATTACAGTTTCGTCGTTAATGTTAGAGATCACTTCATCTATCAACTCCACGATGGCTTCCATTTCGTGTTCTTTTAAGCCACGAGTGGTAATTGCCGGCGTTCCCACGCGGATGCCCGAAGTAGTAAACGGCGTGCGACTGTCGAAAGGAACCATGTTTTTATTGATGGTGATGTCGGCTAACACCAAAGTGTTTTCTACTTGTTTTCCTGAAATTTCCGGAAATTTTGAGCGTAAGTCAATTAACATCAAATGGTTGTCTGTTCCGTTGCTAATCACTTTATAACCTCTGTCGGTGAATGCTTTCGACATGGCTTGGGCGTTTTTAGCCACTTGCTTAATGTATTCCAAGTAAGTGTCGGTGAGTGCTTCGCCGAAAGCTACTGCTTTTGCGGCAATCACGTGTTCGAGTGGACCACCCTGTACGCCCGGAAAAACAGCAGAATCTAACAATTGCGACATCATTTTAATTTCGCCTTTGGGTGTGGTTAATCCCCACGGGTTCGGAAAATCTTTACCCATAAGAATGAGCCCGCCACGGGGACCGCGCAATGTTTTATGCGTAGTGGTGGTGATAATGTGGCAGAAAGGAACAGGATTGTTGAGCAACCCCTTGGCAATCAATCCGGCAGGGTGTGAAATGTCGCCCATGAGGATGGCTCCGATTTTGTCGGCAATCTCGCGCATACGTTTCCAATCCCAGTCGCGAGAGTAGGCGGAAGCGCCGCCAATAATCAATTTCGGACGTTCGCGCAATGCCACCTCTTCCATTTTGTCGTAGTTAATCATACCTGTTTCTTCTTCAACACAATAGGCAACAGCTTTATATAAAATTCCGGAAGAGTTTACGGGAGAGCCGTGCGATAGGTGTCCCCCGTGCGACAAATCCAAGCCCAAGAATGTATCACCTGGTTTCAGGCAGGTCATCAACACTGCCATGTTGGCTTGTGCGCCGGAGTGCGGTTGCACGTTTGCCCATTCAGCGCCAAACAACGCTTTTGCTCTGTCAATGGCAAGCTGCTCTGTTTTATCCACAATTTGACAGCCGCCGTAGTATCTTTTTCCCGGATAACCTTCGGCATACTTGTTGGTTAAGATAGAACCTTGGGCTTCCATCACTTGGTCGCTTAC
>WQSU01000217.1 GCA_009787675.1 Lentimicrobiaceae bacterium | reverse complement strand
CATTGAGATCATCACGCAACACCACCTCGGCATTGAGGTAAGCCGAAGAACGCCCGATTTAACTTGTTATGGCGCTTATATTTACGACCCTCATAAGAAGAAAGTGCGCACCATTTTGTCGAAAGTTACCATGATGGCAACCGGCGGCATTGGCATGGTGTATGGCAACACCACCAATCCGTTGGTGTGCACCGGCGACGGCATTGCCATGGTGTATCGCGCCAAAGGACAAGTGCGCGGGATGGAGTTTGTGCAGTTTCATCCTACCTCTTTGTATAATCCCCACGAGTCTCCATCTTTTCTGATTTCGGAAGCCTTGCGCGGTGCAGGCGCCGTTTTGAAGGATGAAGCCGGCTACGAGTTCATGCAGAAGTATGATGCACGCGGATCGCTCGCCCCAAGAGACATCACCGCCCGCGCCATTGACAACGAGATGAAAATGAGTGGTAAAGAACACGTTTGGTTAGATGCCACCCAGATAAAAAAACACGAAATTTTTGACCATTTTCCCAATATCTACGCCAAATGTTTGAGCATTGGCATTGATATTACAAAAGATATGATTCCGGTGGTTCCTGCCGCCCACTATTCCTGCGGCGGCATTATCACCAACGATTGGGGCGAAAGCACCATCCACAATCTTTATGCTTCGGGAGAGTGCGCCTCTACCGGCTTGCACGGCGCCAATCGATTGGCATCCAACTCGCTATTGGAAGCATTAGTGTTCTCGCACAGAGCCTGCATCAGAGCGGTAGAAAAATTTGAAAATGTTCCCTTCTGCCACCAAATCCCCGAATGGGACAGCTCCGGCACCGTACTGAACGAAGAGATGGTGTTGATTACCCAGTCCAAAAAAGAACTACAGTCAATTTTGTCCAACTATGTGGGCATTGTTCGCTCTAATATCCGTTTACAAAGAGCATTAGACCGTTTGTTCCTGTTGTACAAAGAAACGGAAGAGTTATACAAAAAATCGATCCTCATTCCCGAAATCTGCGAATTGCGCAACATGATCAACGTGGGATACCTGATTATCAACAACGCCATAGACAGAAAAGAGAGCCGAGGGCTGCACTATTCGCTGGATTATCCTGAACACAGGGATGTGCAGCAGATTGAGGGGGATAGGCTGTAAAACAAAAAAACAATTGTAAAGAAATGATAAATGAAACGCCCCCCCTCCTACCCTTTTCACCTCCGCGCATTGATGACAAAATCATTGCCGAAGTTACAACTGCATTGCAATCAGGATGGATTACTACCGGTCCACGTGTAAAAGAGTTTGAAAAACGTATAGCCTGTTATGTTGGAGTTGAAAAAGTAGTATGTGTTAATTCAGCTTCGGCAGGGTTAGAACTCATGCTGCGATGGTTTGGCGTGCAGGAAGGCGACGAAGTGATTGTACCGGCATACACCTATTGCGCAACAGCAAATGTAGTAGTGCATTGCGGCGCCATACCCGTCATGGTAGATGTTAATGCCAATGACTTTAACATTAATATTCAAAACATTGAGAAAGCAATCACAGAAAAGACAAAAGTAATTATTCCTGTAGATTTTGCAGGCTTCCCTTGCGATTATGATGAGCTTAATCATTTGGTAAACAGTGAGAAAATCAAACAGAAATTTAAGCCTGAAACTTCCGTTCAGAAAACCTTGGGGCGCATCTTAATCCTTTCCGATGCAGCGCATTCCGTAGGCGCTACTTACAAAGGAAAAAGAACGGGAACTTTGACTGATATCACTGTATTTTCATTCCATGCAGTTAAAAATCTAACCACTGCTGAAGGGGGCGCCATCTGTTTAAATTTACCTGCGCCTTTTCTTCATGAAGATTTATACAAGCATTTATGTATAAAATCATTACACGGACAGAATAAAGATGCATTATCCAAAACACAAATAGGTAATTGGCGCTACGACGTTTTTGAACCAGGATATAAATGTAACATGACGGATATTCTTGCTGCTATAGGTTTGGTAGAGTTGGAACGTTATGAAGATGACATGCTCCTAAAACGAAAACATATTTTTGACCGATATACGGCAGCATTTTCAAATGATGAACGTTTTGAAGTTCCTGTTTATGAAACCCCTACAAAAAAATCATCCTACCATGTGTATCCTTTGCGTATAAGAAATATTTCGGAACAGGAACGTGATGCAATCATTCAACAAATTGCCATGCAAAACATTTCGGTGAATGTGCATTTTATTCCATTGCCCATGTTAAGTTTTTATAAAAATTGTGGTTATAACATTCAGGATTTTCCGGTGGCGTACAATAACTTTGCACGAGAAATCAGTCTGCCTGTATATTATGATTTAACCGACGAACAAATTGCAAGGGTAGTTGCAGCGATTCAATAATTTCCTTTATTTGCGCTCGTTTTTGAAGTTTCTTGATAATTAATAAGATTTCACTATGAACACCCCATTTACAATCAACCGCGAAAAACTGTTTCGCCTGATAGAAGGGAACGAACCCTCCTCCGAAGAATTAAACACGATTTTGGACAAAGCACATCAATTGAAAGGGCTTAGTTTGGAAGATGTAGCTGTATTGCTTCGCGTGCAGGAACCAAAAAAAATCAAGCAAATTATGGAGGTTGCCAAGTATGTAAAAGAGGAGATTTACGGAAAACGTCTGGTACTCTTTGCTCCGCTTTACACTGGAAATGTGTGTGTGAACAACTGTGTGTATTGCGCTTTTCGCCGTGCCAACAAAAATTTGGTTCGTAAAGTATTGAATATGGATGAAATAGAACAGGAAGCACGCATGCTGCTCAAAGATGGGCACAAACGTATCCTGTTAATTTGCGGTGAATCGCCAAGAAACGACATTAACTACGTGTGTGCAGCCATTCAACGCGTATATTCCATACAGGATGGAAAAGACAACATTCGCAGAATTAACGTGGAATTAGCACCCATGACGGTGGAGGAATTTAAGCAATTGTCTAAAGAGAAAATCGGTACTTATGTTTGTTTTCAAGAGACTTACGATCCCGTTTTATATAAAGAATATCATCCGGAAGACACGCCAAAAAGCGACTATTTGTACCGCTTGAATGTGATGCACCGTGCAATGGAAGCCGGTATTGCAGATGTAGGCTTAGGGGTTTTGTTCGGCTTAGCCGACTATCGTTTTGAGATTCTTGCTTTGATGGAACATGCTAAAGACTTGGAAACGAAATTTAATTGCGGACCTCACACCATCAGTTTTCCAAGAATAGAACCGGCAGAGGGAGCGCCGCTGCCCGAAAACATCCCCCATAAGGTTTCCGATGATAATTTCAAGAAAATCATTGCCATAATACGCATTGCATTGCCATATACGGGCATTATTTTGAGCACACGCGAAAGTGATGAATTGCGCACAGAACTATTTAATTACGGCATCAGCCAAATTTCGGCGGGGTCGAGAACCAATCCCGGGGCGTATAGCCATGTGGCTGATAAATCGGGAAGTCAGTTTGCTTTGGGAGACCACCGTTCGTTGGAAGAAGTAATCTCAGGCATGATCGATTGTGGCTACATTCCGTCGTTTTGCACCGGCTGCTACCGACATGGCAGAGTGGGCGCCGATTTTATGGATTTGGCAAAACCCGGACTCATCAAACAGTTTTGTTTACCCAACGCATTGTTCTCATTTAAAGAATATTTGTACGACTTTGCCGGAGAAGAAACCCGCCAAAAAGGACTCGCCTTAATAGAAAAAATGATAACGCAAATGCCCGAATCTAAAGCTAAAACCAAAATTATAGAAGAACTGAATGCGATTGATGGGGGAAAACGGGATTGCTATTTTTAAAATTTAAAGTGTATAGGTTTAAAGGTGTATAGGTTTAAAGGTGAATGGGGTTAAAGGTGTATAGGTTTATTTTTTAATTCTTAATTCCTAATTCCTAATTCCTAATTCCTAATTTCCTATATTTTCGCCCCCAAAATTATTAATCACTTATGGAAACTGTAGTCAGCGGCATTCGCCCAACCGGTTTGTTGCACTTGGGCAACTATTTTGGCGCACTTCGCAACTTTATTAAAATGCAAGATGAAGCTAATTGCTTCTTCTTTATTGCAGATTATCATTCACTTACAACACATCCGAAAACATCGGAACTCAATATGCACGTTAAGAATGTGTTGGTAGATTATTTGGCAGCCGGACTCAATCCTGAAAAGGCAACCCTATACGTGCAAAGCGATCTGCCGGAAACCACAGAACTTTATTTGTTACTTAATATGTTATCTTATTTAGGTGAATTGCAGCGCGTGCCTTCTTTTAAAGAGAAAGTGCGCCGCCAACCCGACAATGTCAACGCCGGACTCCTCACCTACCCTGTTCTGCAAGCCGCTGATATTCTGATTCATCAAGCCGATAAAGTGCCGGTGGGAAAAGATCAGGAACAACATTTGG
>WQSU01000216.1 GCA_009787675.1 Lentimicrobiaceae bacterium | reverse complement strand
TAGGGATATTGATGCTCATTGAAGGGTCTCCCATCAAATAGATTTTATTCACACTTCCTTCTGTTCCACCGGAATTATTGATTGCAAAGCGATTAATTTCACCCAGCGTTTTGTATCTGTTTTGCCATTTGTGTTCCATTTCATAAAAAAATTGGGAGGCAAAGTTTTTGGGTATGCTAATATCTCTTGCCGTAGTGAGTAATGCACTGGCACCGCCACTCTCGTTCAAAAAAGCAAATTCAGCAGGAGATATTGCCGGTTTATCGTACCAGCCGAAAGAACAAGTGAGGGTGATCATGAGCGGTTGATTATACTTGTTTTTCCAGTTATTAATATCTTTAATTTCTAAAATTCTTTCATGCGACCAGCCATTTCCGCCGCCATGTCCAAAATAGGCAATTACCAATGCCCCCTTTTCCATCCTCAGGTTGATGGCTCTATTGGCATCAGGATAGCGTTGTCCGCCGGCGTTGGATATTAAGGGATAGGCATCGCTGTAAATTTTATCCAAATTAAAAGAGGCATTATTTGATGCAATTATCTTTGCATAACTTTCTGCATATTCCTTAGCATAATCAGTACCATCATAATCATCAGCCACCAAAGCGATGCTATTTCTCCAATCTCCCAAGTTAGAAATTTGGGAAGCATTTTGTAAAGCAATCTTTTGTCGTACAGATGCATTAATGATTTTATCCACCGCTATTTTGGCTTCAGCCTGCGTACGTACAGGGAAACGCCCTACACCTATGTTAACCATATCATAATTCATATCTCCTTCACTAATCCCCAAAACTCCAAAAAAATCATCACAAGAATCGTGTGCATATAATGAGATTCCTGAATCTTGATAATTGGGAACAAACAACTGTGTACCTTTTACTAACCCTCGGTAATCATACGACGGGCGTCCAAAAAGAAGTAAATATTGTATCTTCTGGGAGTCATTGTTATACAGATATCTCATAAAATTGCGAATCGCCACCATGTCTTGCGCGCCTGATGAAAATTCATTATATATCTGTTCAGGTGTAACTACTCTTACTTTAATATTCGCAAATTCTTTCGAGGATTCTCTGAATTTGGCTAATCGGTTGGCTTCAGACAAAAAGTTGGGATGTGCAACGATCACCATATTCACGTCTGCAAATCCGTGCAAGTTTTGATTGAGCACGCTGCCTACGGTGTCCACCGATCTATATTCTGTTCCATTAAATACAATGAACTGGCGAATTTTTTCTGTAGGCGTATGAAACGAGAATTGCGAACCTGACAAATTTCCCTGAACAGCATAAACGGCATTGTGATCTGTAACGTCCCAAACTTTAGTTTGCGTTGAGGCATTACCCAACATCACCAAAGAGATATTAGAATTTCCAATATTTTCGGTAAGGACAAAGGGCATGGCGCTATTTGTAATTTGTAATTTGCATTTCGCCTGAATTTCAATATAGTCTAAACGTGCAACCGCAGAGTTTTGGGCTGGATTATATTTTAATGTTAAAGACAAATTACCTGAATTAAAAGGCATGTTGTTTTGTTCATAAGTAGTAATGGCGGCAAATAAATTAGTGGAAGTGACGGGAAACACCCGACTATTTCCACCCCACGCCAACTCCATGTTTGAAGAAGATGATGCGGTGGAAGCTAATCTGATTTTTATTCTGCCACTGTTATTATCATAAAGTTCAGGTAATGTAAAGTTATAGGTATTAGCAGATGAAGCAAAAAAAGCATCATCAAACCACTGCCTTCCTGATTCTTCAAAATTCATGACATCTTTTTCGTAAAAGTCATAGTAAATGAAATGTGTAGCTGTTTTGTTCGCCGTTTGGTTCATAAAGTTTTTGGACTCAATTCTTTTTTTCTCTCCAATATCGGGGTCAACATTGATAAAATAGTAAGCTTTTTCGGAATAAATATTGTAGTTATGTGAAAAACTTTGAGTAGCGCCACTATAGCTCCATGAATGCGGTCCCTTCGCATAAAAAACGAAGTAACTGTTTTCGTCAAAAACGCCGTTAACATTTGCCATCATCATAATCGGACATTCCAAGAGGTCGTCAATCTGTACCGCAGGATTGACGTCGGGAAGCATCCCGCCTCCATTCCCAAATAATGCAATGTTTGAAGCGTGTAATCCTGACATTGAAATTCCCAAATTACTAAGGTCTTTGTAAGTAACCTTATAGAGTCCTGTACTGTTTACTGCAATTTTATACCATGTGCCTTTGCTAAGTACCGATTCTTTCAAACCTTTTGCTCTCGGAACCGCTATTGGGTCTTCACCTTCAAAACGGATCTCACAAGACACCAAGCGCTGGTATTGCCCGCTTGCGTTTTTGATAACCGGCACAATGCTCAACATGGCATAATGCCTGTTCTCATCCGTTGCTATTTCAATATTCACTTTAGGCTCGGTAGCCACATAATCTGTAGGAATCAAAGCGGCTTCTGCTGCTGTAAGCGACTCATACTTTGCATTGTATAAAGTATGTTTAAAAGAGGCATAGAGGTTGTTTACTTCAATTTTATCCCAAAAAGCAGGCAGCGTTGGGTCTTCTTTCGAAGAGATAGCTTTTTCAAAAGAAAGTATTTTTACCTGTTTGCCGTTAGATTCGTATTGCAGGATTTTAAACTTGGGCATGCTGTAAGTTTTTGTAACAGTCTGCGCCATTAGCTGGTTTTGAAAAAAGAATAATGCTGAAAAAAGCAAAAAATAATAACAAAAGTGGGGTCTTTTCTTGTTCATTTGTACTATATGAATGTGTATTACGTTAACAAAATAATTTTACGGCATAATAACGTTGGTTTATCTAAAAAAAATATACTTCTGATGATTTTGTGTAAACGAATATCTATTTTTCTATTCACCTTCCTTTTTTTCACTACTTTACATTTAATGGGGCAGGAGCCTCACTATTCTCAGTTTTATGCCAATCCGCTCTATTTGAATCCGGCGTTTGCAGGCACAAACAATTGTCCCCGTTTTACGCTTAATTTTAGAGATCAGTGGCCTGCCGTAAAGGGAAATATAATGTCTTTTTCAGGGAGTTACGACCAGCATATCCATGCAATGCGTAGCGGTGTTGGCGTTTTGGTTACAGGCGATATTGCAGGTGAAAAGGGAATTTTTCGCACCTACAATGTAAGCGCAATCTATAATTTCAGGGTAAAGGTAACTCATAAGTTTAATTTGCAGTTTGCATTGCAGGGCAGCTACCTTAGCTCATCCATTCATTGGAGCGAGATAGAATTTGCTTCTACCTATATCAATAATTCCACGCCCGATTACCCTATTCGTGATAACTATGCACCTAAATCACAGTTTGATGCCGCTTTCGGATTTGTGGGATATACCCCCTTCCTTTATTTTGGGTTTGCAGCACATCACTTATTTCCCGTTAAAACCAGTTTTTTTCAAAATTCATCCAATGCACCCGTATGGTTGCCCAAATGGACTGCTCATATCGGAGGGAAAATTACTATTTCCCAAAAAAACAAAATGGAAATAAGCACCGGCGATATCTTTTTTTATCCTAACCTTATTTTTATTTCACAAGGGAATTTTCATTATTTGCATGAAGGATTCTATTTTAATTTCTATCCTTTTACTATTGGAACATGGTTACGACATAATTTTAAAAATTTAGACGCCTTCATTATCTCTTGTGGTTTTGAATATAAGTTATTACGCATTGGTTATTCATACGATTTCAGCCTCACTAAATTAGAACGTATGGGAGGCGCCCATGAAGTTTCTCTGCAGTTTACCATTCCCTGTGACAATAACAATGGCGTTGGTAACAGATCAAAACACAAAAAGAGACTTAATTTTCCTTCCGTTGAATGTCCTAAATTTTAACATCTCAAACATTATTTATATAAAATAAAAACTAAAAACGTTCGTTACAAAAGATAAATTTTTTAAAAAATGAGAAACTCATCAAGAACTTTGTGCCTTATTATTACTGTGTTATGTGTATTTTCAGCATGTAAAAGCAAACAACAATCTTCCACAACAGGATGGAAATACAATAGTGAAAAAGAAGGCGCTTTTGAAGTTATACCCTATTTAGAGCAAGCCACTGGTCCAGGTCTGGTGCTTATTCCCGGAGGCACCTATACTATGGGGAATATGGATCAGGATGTAATGTACGACTATAATAATGTTCCTCATCAGGTAACCATTGCGCCATTTTATATGGATGAATGTGAAATCAGTAATATTGACTATTTGGAATATTTGAACTGGCTGAAAATAGTTTTTATTGGTGATGGCGATCGACCTTTTAAAGGGGTATATGAACGCGCACTTCCTGATGAAAGCGCTTGGCGCACCCCCCTTGCACACATGGAGGACAATCAACAATATTATTTTCGTTCGCCCGCTTACCGCTATTATCCCGTTGTGGGTGTGAGTTGGATTCAAGCCACGCAATATGCTGAATGGCGTACAG
>WQSU01000215.1 GCA_009787675.1 Lentimicrobiaceae bacterium | reverse complement strand
TGGCGTGTTTTGTATCAGGAGCAGCGCCAGCGGCTTTCCCACAATGTTGCTTCTTCCCACCACTACGCAGTTTTTGCCCGCTGTTTCTATTTCAAAACGTTTCAAGAGTTCCATCACGGCATGAGGGGTGGCGGGCAAGAAGCACGCTTCGCCCAGTACCAATTTTCCCATATTTTCCGGATGAAAACAATCCACATCCTTTTTAGGATCTATTTTTTGTATTATCTTCTGTTTATCAATATGTTTCGGAAGCGGCAGTTGCACAATACACCCGTCAATTTCCTCATCTTGATTAATAAAATCAACCGCCTCCAGCAGTTCCTTTTCACTGATAGATTCCGGAAACTGGTACACGGAGCAAAGCATCCCTGCCTCTTTTGTGTTTTTCTTAATACTTTCCACGTAGGTGAGTGAAGCGCCATCCTCACCGGCGATTACCACCGCCAAGTGGGGCGCATTTTTGCCTTCGTCAATGAGGGCAGCCACAGTAGTGGCAATTTCGTGTTTTATTTCTTGCGCGAGAAGTTTTCCGTCAATAATTGTCATAAGTTTTATTTTTAGGTTCTGCTCCGAGCTGCGCCTACGGCTTGCACGGGGGTATAAATATTTATAAATATTGCAATTGTTTTAGAGTATAAGAAAAGTACAAAAACAAATCGGGCACAAAAATACACCAAATATATTTTGCTTTATAAGTTTAGCCTTGGCTTTGCCAATTACTTCTGCAACTTCCTCAAATGTAGCCGATTTTATTTTAGTAATACTTTTAAAGTGTTTTAACAGCTTCTCTTTGGTAGTTGCGCCAATTCCTTTTATATCGTCTAATTCAGAATGAATACTCTTTTTTGAGCGGCGTTTGCGGTGGTGGGTAATGCCAAAGCGATGCACTTCGTCACGAATGCGCTGCAATAGTTTCTGTGCTTCCGATTTCTTGTCTATAAATAGCGGCAGCGACTCCCCTACCCTATAAATATCCTCCAACCGTTTGGCAATCCCAATCAACATTATTTTATCCTGAATCTTCAATTCTATTAACGCCTGATGGGCAGCGTTGAGTTGCCCTTTGCCCCCATCAATGATAATTAAATCGGGCAGAGGCTTGTTTTCTTCCAACAGGCGACTGTAACGGCGTTGAACTACTTCAAACATAGAGGCAAAATCATCAGGACCAATAACGGTTTTAATATTAAAATGACGATACTCTTTTTTGTCGGGCTTACCTTTTTTAAAATGCACCATAGCGGCAACCGGCTCATCGCCCTGTGTGTTTGAGTTATCAAAACACTCAATCGTTTCGGGCAACTTCTGCATGCCTAACGCTTTCTGCAAGGCTGTCAATATCCGGTTTTGATGCCTTTCGGGATCAGCTAACTCTTGTCGTTTTAATTTTTCCAACATGGAAACCTTAGCATTCTTTAGTGAAAGCTCCAGCAATTTTTTCTTATCTCCTCGAAGCGGAATGGTAAAATTTGTTTTTTCTTTTTGAATATCAATGCTATAAGGGAGAATCAATTCCGGTGAAAGCGCTCCAAAACGCTTCTCTATTTCTGCCATTGCCATAGCGAGCAGTTCCTCTTTGCTGTTGTTCAAATTATTTTTTATTTCTAATGTAAAAGTTTGTACTATAGCGCCTTCCATGATACGCATAAAATTAACAAAAGCATCACTTTCATTTTCTGCCAACGAAAACACATCGCAAAATGATATTTCAGGGTTTACCACAATTGATTTTCCACGATAGGATTCCAATATTTCGATCCTTTCCTTTATTACTTGCGCTTTTTCAAATTCCCATATCTCGGCATAGTGCATCATTTCTACTTTCAATTGGCGTAATGCCTCACTATTGTTACCTTTGACAATTTTGATGGCTTTCAGAATATTTTCCTTGTATTCTTCGGGTGAAATATGTCCTGCGCACGGAGCCGCACATTTTTTTATATGGTATTGTAAACAGGGACGTCCGGTTTTCTGCAAAATCTTACAGGTGCGAATGGGAAATAGCGTAAAGAGCGTTTCTAAGAGCGTGTGCATAAAGCGCAACGAAGAATAGGGACCAAACAGTTCCTCTTTTTTAGGATTTGGATTTCTGGTGTAGTACAAGCGCGGAAACTCCTCTTTGCTAATTGCTAACCACGGATAACTTTTATCATCCTTCAACATAGCATTATAGCGTGGTCTGAATTGCTTTATCATACTATTTTCCAGCAGTAAAGCTTCCCATTCGGTATCCACAACCGTAAATTGAATGTCGCAAATTTTTGAAACAAGAATGCGCATCCTTGGGTCCTGATGTGTTTTTGTAAAATAAGAAGAAACTCTTTTTTTCAACACCTTTGCCTTGCCCACATAGAGAACAATGCCGTTTTCATCAAAAAAACGATAAACTCCGGGTTTTTCGGGGAGCGACTTCAGTTGGAGGAGAAGGGAGGAATGCATTAGTGTATGGGATAATACATTATTTTTCTTTCTTGTTCCGCTTTTCTCAGCAAAGAGTCCTGTAAATTGGTGATAAAAGATACCCGTTTTTGTTGTTGAATTAAGGTTTCAGCTATCTTCTTATCTTCAAAAATATTTTTGGCTTGAGATTGTTGCTTTTTATCTAAAATTAGAATGAGATAACGACTCTTACGCAGCACAATATCAATTTTTTTCTGATCTCCTTTCTTCTCCAGATCGGCAAAAGAAAACGGCAATTCCTTTTCTAAAACGTCAGTATAAAACCAATGTTCACTATCTAAGTAATATTCAATCGTGTCTGCACAAAGTTTTTTTATTTGCGCTAAAGATTTCACTCTGTCTTCTTCATCGAAAAGCAGCTTTTTCATTCTCCAATAAAGTTTGGAAGGATTTGATAGTTTTATATAATTCAATTTCACCATATCTCTATAAGCGGGGGTTTCCTCCTTTTGTGTTTCGGCAAGAAAATCTTTAAGTTCCTCTTCCGATACGGTTAACAAAGCCTGAGTATTGCTTATTTTTTGAAAAAAAGCATTTATAATCAATTGGTCCTTATATTGTGCTATTTGGGAAGAAAAGTTCTGTTCTTTTTGTGTCAATTCCTGTTTTGCCTGCGCCAGCAGGGTCTGCTTCAATATCCACTCATTCACATATTGTTCCATAAAAATCAAAGAATCTTCTTTGGTTGAGGCAAACGGTATTTTTTCCAACACTTCCGACCTGTATAGTTTCTTATGAAATGCTTCAGCAAGAATAGAATCAACGTTTTGCTTGCATCCTGTGAGGAACGCAAGAACAATTACCAGAAATGAGAGCTGCTTTCTCACTTGTTTTTCAATATAGATTTAAACAATTCTTCATTAATCCATACAGGATACCTTTCTCTCAATTGAGTGAGCCACTGTTTTTCCAGTTCATTTTGATAATCGGTGAGTACAATGGATCTGATTTCGGCAAGTGGTTTAGGATTACCTTCCTTATCTAAGTAGTTAAATTTTGTTTTTTCATAATAAACCTCAAGATTTGCGCTGTCTTTTAACGATTCGCTCCAAATCTTTTCATTATTCATTTCAAACAAAATCATTCCATGATGATATTCTGCAATCAATTCTTTGTATTCAGGATATTTCTTTTCTAAATTTTCATATTCATATTTAAGTAACAAATCTTTAAGGAAGAGATTATACTGAGTCTCCAAGAAAAAGTCTGCTTTATTATTAAGTTCTGCTCCTTTAAAACGATCTAAATATTGAATAAAATTTTGTATAGTAATATTTTGATTAGCAAAAGAAGCCATCGGTTTTAGCTTTTCAATACCTGAAATTGCCAATAACTCTGCTGCCGCAGGCATGTTGTTATCCATGTTCAATTTTTTTAACAAGAGCGAAAAAGCAGCACTTTTACCTTTATCAGAATATTTGTATTCTTTTTTCAACTTTTCTATCAAGGATTCTACGCTTTTAGAAGATCGAGAGTCTTTTTGAATTTTTGAAACCAAACTATATCGTTTCTCTTCATTATTGGTTTCCGGCACAACCAACTCGTTGAGTTTAATGATATGCCATCCGATTACTGAAGAGAACGGATCAGAGACCTGATCTTTTTTTAGAGAGATCGACTGTTTAATAAAATCTCCGGGTCTGCGGTTATAAGAAAAGGGTTCAAGTTGCCCGCCATTGACTTTAGTAGCAGGATCATCGGTATATTGTTCAGCAAGGCGTGCAAAATCTTGTCCTGTCTTCAGCGCTTCCTGAATAAGCGTGATCTTTTCTTTCACTGCAGGGCTCATTTTACCTGAATGGGCAGCGCTATCCACTAATAATATCTGAGAGATATCGATTTTGGAAACCACAGGTTGCTTGTCTTGCACCCAAATAAGATGGTAGCCAAATTGAGTACGAACAGGCATAGAAATAGCCCCTACAGGAGTATGATAAGCAGCCGATTCAAAAGGATAAATCAAGTCAAAGACAGAAAAATAGCGTAAATCTCCTTTATTTCC
>WQSU01000214.1 GCA_009787675.1 Lentimicrobiaceae bacterium | reverse complement strand
ATTGGTCCACCAGCGTTCTTTGCGGGTTAATATCGCGAAACAGAATGCCGTAGAGGGCATCATTGAGCATCACGTCCAAGCGTTCTAAAGCGCCCATGGCTGCAATTTCGGGCATGCACAAACCGGAGCAGTAGTTGCACAAACGGATGTAGCGACCCACTTCCACGCCCACCTCATCCAGCGCTTTACGCATAATTCGGAAGTTTTCCTGTGTGGCGAAGGTGCCCCCGAAACCCTCGGTGGTTGCCCCGTAGGGCACGTAATCCAGCAAACTTTGTCCGGTAGTCCGGATCACCGCAATAATGTCAGCCCCTTGACGCGCAGCAGCTTGCGCCTGTACCACATCTTCGTAAATATTTCCGGTGGCAACAATAACGTAAAGGTAGGGTTTGGCTCCCTCTCCCAATTTCTCCAAATAGCTGCGGCGTTGCGCCACATTACCCGAAATTCTTTGCAAAGCAACTTCAATATAGGGTGCTACGGCTTTTCGAATCTCCTCGTTTGAATGAATGGGAAGTTTGGTGATTTCCAAAGCATCAAGCGCCATTTTATCTGCAATTTGCTGGGGCGTTAGCTTGGTCTCCAGCATGGCATTGCCCAGAAAATAGAGAACGCCCTGCCCAAGCAATCCGCTTTGGTGCAGCTGATCCACTACCACATTGGGAAGCGGCACTTCATGCGCATCCACTCCGTCTATGCCAATTAGGCGGCATAATGTGCGCTCCACGGCAACTGTTGTATATTGATTTACAAATTGTTGTACTTCGTTTGCAATAGAAGCAGCAATGGTTTTGGCTTCGGTAACTTTAGTAAAGTCAATGCCTAATTTACTGATATTCATATTATTTCTATTAATTATTCAAGGTGCGAAAATACATCATTTTATTTGAGTTCTTTCGTATGTTCTCTAATATCAGTATAAACCTGCCATTTCATCCCAAAGTACCAAGCATTAGCCTTCTTCCTCAAAAACTCCAATTCGGGCGTACGTTCTACAGGTTGCAGATAAAAACCGCCATTGTGCCAATTATAAGATTGATTAGAATGAAGATGGATTACTCCGGCTTTTCCCATTACCCATGCCGATTGCGTCATTACAAACGCATTCTTGGCGGTAGCAGTATCAAAAATATTGTCACCGGTGGCGCGATAGCTGTAATTGGAAAAAGCTAAGTGGTAGATTGTTGGGAGAATATCTTTGTGAGATACCAAACGAGAGGTGTCTATACATAATTGTTGTGCATAACTTTCTGGAACATAAAATGCTAAAGGAACTGCCCAGCAATACAACAATGCTGTGTCTTTGTAAGAAAACCCGCCCGTCATGGCATGGTCGCCGGTAATCACTACAATCGTATTTTCTCCTATATTGGAATGGCGCAAGGCATTTAAAAATTTGCCCAGACAGTCGTTGGCATACTGAAAAGTCTGCATGGTACTAAGGGTTTGCTGTAGATCTTTTGTGATTCGAGAATGTAGCGTTTCAGGAAAATGTAAAGGATACGAGGTGTAATTTTTCGGGATTTTGTGAGGTGAATGGTTCGTGATGGTCATGCAAATCAAAAATTGTGGTTGGTTTTTTTTGTCCTGCAATTTTTGAAAAATGGCATCGTACATGTATTGGTCGAAAACGCCCCAGTCGGCTTCCTCTGTTTTAGAAAACAAGGTTTTTATGTAGGCGGCATCACAAACATGGTCAAATCCTTGGGTGCGGCAGTAGTTGCCCACATTCCTCCATCCGGTGTAACCGGCAGTATAATAGGATGTTTCGTATCCTTTTTCTTTTAAGGCGAGTGCAGTGGAATTTTTCAAAGGGAGGTGCGCATATTTTGACATGGAGAGTGGCGGTCCCACATTATTCGTGAAAAAAGTCTCCATCGCCGAGATGGTGCCGTAGTTGACAGGAAAACAGAATGGATAAAAAATCAAGTATGGCAGTTCCTCTTTCAGTGAACCCAGCAGGTTAAACGAAGAACTGTGGTATTGAAAGAAATCGCTGCTCCAGCCTTCCATAAGGATGAGCACAATATGGGGCGGATTGTTTTCCAAAAAGGGGTTTTGGGACGTTGTAGTACGTTCAAAAATAGTAGAACTGTCGGTAACTATGCTTGAATCCCAATCTCTTTTTGCATCTTCAAGAGAAGCGAACCCGTGAGCAGAAAAGAGGCTTTTAGCGCTCAACCGAAAACTGTCATTCAGTCTTTCTGAAATAGCTTCCTTGAGTTTGAACACACCATTGGCGGCAGCATCATTTAAATGCAGGTTGACCGAAAAAACCAAATCATTTTTTTGAAATGGAAATGTGGAGAATGAACTGCGCGCGCCCAAAAACCATAACGCAATAGAAAGAACCACAACTATAATATGGGCAGAAAGCCGGTGAAAACAGAACCACGTTTTCTCTTTACTTTGTAATTTGTTTACGAGCTTTATCCATACCAATAATGTTAAAACAAAAACTAAAGTAAGAATCACCACCGGATAATCAGCCCATACGGAAGCCATCACCTCTTTTGTGCCATCTTCAACAATGCCAAAGACCCTGCTGTCGAAACGGGCTTGAAAATTGCGGTAGTAGAAATGATCTACTACATTAATTAAGAATAAAATAACAAATAATATGATGTAGTAAAACTTATCAAAGAAATGGAGGAAGCGGTTAATTTTTGCTTGGATTTTGAAAGAAACAGCTCTATTTAACTGTAAAGGGTTAACGCAAAGGGCGCAAAGAAGAGAGAAGATATTGAGTAGCAATGGCGGTGTTAAGGCAAAACAGAGCACTACCGTATCGCAACGAAAGCCGACCCAAAAAGTTTTTAGAAAATCGACTTTAAAATTTTGAAATATTTCGGTTAAATTTCCATAGGTGCATAAAAAAAGAAGTCGAAACAGCAGAAACACGCTTAGTAGCAGCAAATAGATTTTTATACATTCGGAGAGACGTTTGTAGAAATGAGGGATCATAGTTTGAAATTACAAGGTGCAAAGGTAGTTTTTTTGAAGTTTTGATAAGAGAAAAAATGTTTGGGTTGGTTATTTAGAAAAAAGCTACATCAATAGGATCATATACATTGAGTTCGAGAAGTATTTTGTTTTTCACTTCTTCTTTGTATAAATTCGATTATTTTTCTCATCTTTTCCACGCTCCCAGACACTCTTTCTTGTCAATGATAGCATCATTAATAACAAATTCATCAGCCACTTTTCCTATATAAACTGCATGCTCAGCATGCAGTTCCTGTTCGGTTTCTACTATAAAAGTTCCGTAATTGTAGCAAAACAGATCTTCTTGTGTGTGAATGTTGAAACCCAAATCGTTACCAAAACTCATTTTGCACAATGCCTCTACAATGCCGCCAAATTGGCAGGTGAATGCAGAAATGATTTTTTTATTGTGAATATTTTCAACCATAAAACTGAATATCTGTTTCAATTGTTTAAGGTTAGGGTTACCCAATTCATCCGGTTGATGTTTAACGAGATAAATATAATTTCCTGTTTTTTTAAATTCGGGAGAAATGATGTTGGAAGCCTTTTCGGTGGCAATAGCGAAAGAAACCAATGTGGGCGGCACGTTCAACTCTTTAAAAGTTCCGCTCATGGAGTCTTTTCCACCAATGGCAGGCAAATGGAAGAAGTTTTGAACGGTCAATGCACCCAGCAACGCAGCAAACGGCTTGCCCCATTTTTCTTCATCCTTGCCCAATTTTTCAAAATATTCCTGAAAAGTAAAGCGGATTTTTTGATAATCGCCACCCACTGCCACCAATTTCGCCATAGACTCAATGATAGCGTATTGCGCCCCGTGAAACGGCGAACGTTCAGAAATGAAAGGATTGTACCCAAAGGATAAAATACTGCAAGTATCCGTATGTCCATGTCTTACAGGTAGTTTTTGCACACCTGCCTGTGTTTCCGTAAGTTGATATTTTCCGCCAAAGGGCATCAATACGGTGGAGGCGCCGATAGTGGAGTCGAACATCTCAATCATGTTTTGTTGGGAAGAGATGTTGAGGGAGGAGAGGTGAGAGGTGAGGGGTGAGAGGTGAGGAATGAGAGGTGAGGAATGAGAGGTGAGGGGTGAGAGGTGGATGAGAGCGTTAGCTTTTTGGCGAACTCCGGAGGTGTTGATGAAGGTACGGCTGATGTTAACGATGGTTGTGTTGTTCCATTTTATTTTCAGACGATTGTCGTCAGTAACGCGGGCAATGATGGTGGCTTCGATGTTCTCTTTTCGACAATGTTCAAAGAAAATATCCACATCTTCAGGGGCAACCACAACGCTCATGCGTTCTTGCGATTCGCTGATTGCCAATTCTGTACCGTTAAGTCCTTTATATTTGGTTTTTACGGCGTTGAGGTCAATTTCCAAACCATCAGCCAACTCACCGATGGCAACGCTGACGCCGCCGGCACCGAAGTCGTTCGATTTTTTTATTAAGCGTGTTACTTCGGGATTGCGGAAGAGGCGTTGTATTTTGCGTTCTTCGG
>WQSU01000213.1 GCA_009787675.1 Lentimicrobiaceae bacterium | reverse complement strand
TACTCCTCTTTTTTTGCAGGAGTTAACCTTGTTTGTTATAATGTGAACAATAAGGAAAAATCTGATTTTTTTGTCCTACCATCCCTACACATCACTCCATTAGGTTTTAGCTATGGAGTACAAAACAGGCTTAATTTTGAAGTGGGAATAGGCACTCGTGGCTTTATTAATATTGGTTATCGTTATCTTTTTAACAAATAAAAAAAATTTACTTATGAAAAATAGAATTCTAATTTTAGTTACTACAATATATTATCTAGGTATGAATATATTGTTTTCACAATCAAATACAAACGAACAACCCTTTACAGTATATTTTGATAGTTTGTATAATAATATTGATTTCTCAAATGTCCCTCATGGAATACTTTATGATAGAGTGAATGGTTTTTCATCTTTGTCTTTATTTGATAGGGATCACTCGGATACAAGTTCGTATTGGCACTTTATGCAAGCATACAGCGAGTTACAACGTGCAGCAATACAACAGACAACCCTACCTATTTCCATTGATAGCTTATTTGTTCTAAACTCTTTTTCTGAAGTCTCTATAGGATTGATCAATTTTGATTATGGGTTTATTGATACAAATGTTTATCACAATGGGAAGCTTTATAATAATAATGGCTTTTGGTACGATAACACATCTATCCAATATCCCATTTTTAATTCTAAGCAGACAATTATAGTTTCACCATTAAAAGAAGTTTTAGAAGGTACAAACTTTGTATTTGATATTAACACATTGTATTTATTTTCAAATAGAAATCCCGAAATAGAAAGTTTGTATATAGATTTTGACGATGGAATGGGATATAGAAATACTACTTTACCAAGTAAAGAACAAGTAACATATACGTCTGCGGGGATAAAAATATTTGCCTATAAAATTCTCTTTAATAATGGAGATGAACTTATTACGCACTCATTTGTTAAGATAAGAGACTCTAAAGCACAGAGAATAGAAAATTTGTTGAATAGTAGAGCAATCCCTTGTAATCCTGTGGGAACATGGAATCCTTCTCGAATAACTGCAAAAATTCCATATAAAGGATATGGTGAAAGTGAAAAATTTTTTGGTAAAGCTGATATTTATACGTTTTATGCTACTGACTTACAAATACACAAACCTATCATCGTTGTTGATGGATTTGACCCTGAAGATGTACGAGGCGCAGAAGATATTTGGGAGAGATTTAATTATGGTAGTGGTAAGAATGTGGGATGTGAATTGTTGAATTTAGGCTATGAAATAATTTTTGTCAATATGCCTCAATATACCACAACTTGCGAAGCTGGCAATCACTCTAAAGTCATTGACGGCGGCGGTGATTATATTCAACGAAATGCCATGACAGTGATTGAAGTTATTAATGAAGTCAATAGAAAACTTAATCTATCTGGCAGTCAAGAAGAAATAGTAGTTGTAGGTCCAAGCATGGGAGGACAAATTACAAGATATGCGCTTCGTTATATGGAAAAAAATCCTAATAGTAATACTAATTATGGAAAGCATAATTGCAGACTTTGGATTTCATTTGACTCACCGCATTGTGGGGCAAATATTGCTATGGGAGCTCAAGCATTTTTAGAATATTTCGGAAAAAAAATTGAATCGGTCGAAACAAAATATACCAAACTATTATGTTGTGCGGCAGCTAAACAAATGTTGCTCAAACATATCGCAGATGAAAATCAGACATATTATAATCTTTATTACAATGAGCTAAATACTTTAGGCTATCCTAATGAACTACGCAAAACTACAATTACTAACGGTAGTTTAAGTGCACAGCGAACGGGTTATGACCATGATGTAGCTTTTCGATTTATTGCAGGTGTTGCAAATGCAAAACTTTGGTTTATATCTAAAAATGGTTCAACAGGTGATGATCGCCAAGTAGCTCGGTTATTTTGCACAGGTGGAGTACAAGAAAAGAAATACTATACGAGTGGAGTAGGATGCGGTTATGATGGCTCACCTGGTGGAACGTTTGATTCATTTCAACAAATATATAATGAAATAGATAAATTAAATGGTTGGTACACAGTTACAACAAACGAAGTACTAAAACCATCACATTGTTTTATGCCAACATATTCTACATTAGGATATTGGGCAGGTCAATATCAAGTATGTCAGGCTATTCCAGGAAATATAATTGAAAGTATTCCTTTTGATAGTTATTGGGGAGGTAGTGCAAATATGATGCATGTTACTTTTAGCCAACCTATGAGAGATTGGCTTTTCAACGAAATCGAAACTTACATAAACCCCAGCAATGAGACCATTTTTCTATGCGACCTCGCAGAATATAGCGTACATTTCCCTGTCGGAAAATCCTCATCCGTAAACTGGACTTGTAGCCCAAACTTACAAATTCTATCAGGGCAAGGAACAGCAACCATTACTGTGCGCCCATTAAACATAGGCGATGGGTGGGTGGAAGCCACGCTTACTGGAAATAATATTCTTACGCATAACAAAACACTAAAAAAACGTGCTGTTACAGTTGCCTATAGTCAACCTGTTGCAAATGCACCAACAACTGTTACGAATAATCAGACATGGAGTACTCCATACTTGGCAGGTCAGGATATTACTATACAAACCGGCGCTACATTAACAATTACATCAACCTTAAAGTTGTCAGAAAATATCAAAATTACCATCAAACCCGGCGCCAAACTCATCGTTGACGGTGGCAAACTTACCAATGCCTGCCCTGATAAGAAATGGAAAGGCATCTATGTTTCCGGAAACTATTATCTCCCACAAACGCCTGAATCGAACCAGGGGGTATTAGAACTTAAAAACGGTGCGATAATAGAGAATGCCTCAACTGCCGTTTGCACCGATGAAGAGGGAGCAGGAGGTGTCAGTGGCGGCATTATCAGAGCAGAAAATACTACCTTTAAAAATAACTGGAGATCAGTAGAATTTTTGCAGTACCCACCTCTGGGAACTAATCCTATCCCTCAAAATGTTAGTTATTTTAAAAATTGTACGTTTATTGTTAACGACAACACCCTACTTCCTAACAACACTATAGCTCATATCACCATGTGGGCAGTTACCGGAGTGAAAATAGCAGGCTGTACATTTGAAAATAATTTGCCAAACATGTATGATGAACGTAAGGCTATTTATACTATAGATGCAGGATATTATGTAGATGATAATTGCAGTAATTTTAGTTTGAAGCAATGCCAATGTATAGGCACATCTAAACCATCCACTTTTAAAGGTTTTATAAAGGCAATAGAATCATCAAATTCAACGAAACAATATACGATTAAAATAGAGCGTAGCAAGTTTCAAAACAATATTACAGGAATCTCCTTAGCAGGAACGAATGGTTTTAGATTATCCGAATTAGAGATGTCGCTTAATAACAGTTATAATAGTTATCCTAATGGTATTTATTTGGATAACTGTACCGGTTATAGAATTGAAGAGAACTATATTTATTCAAACCTAAATATAGCAGGTGTCGGTTATCCTAAAGGTATCTATATTCGTAGCACCGAATCTAATGAGAATAAACTATACAAAAATAGAATTTACAATACTCAATTCGGAATATATATTGGTATTAATTGTCGTTTACAGTCTTCAACTAATAGAGGTTTTCCTTCAACAGGGTTGCAATTTTTATGCAATGATTTAGACAACAATGTTCATGACATACATGCTTGCAACGATGGCACTATTCGTGCCGTGCAAGGTTCTGCAAGTAAGGGCGCTGACAATTTATTTAGCCATACTTCAAGATCAATATACAATCTGTACATTGAAAATTCTCAATCGGCGTTAGACTATTATTATAACAATGCAATTTCAAGAAAAGAACCTGTTCGCAAAACTAATAACGTTGCTCTACATTTGGCGCCTACAAATTCTTGTGGGAGTATGCTATGCGCTGAAGAAATTATACATCCAAAGAGTGAGAATTCAGTTGATGAAGAACCTTTACGCTCCTTATCATCCAATTCAGCATTAGAAATTTATCGCGCACTCAATCGTCAATATTCTGAAATGATGCACAATTTCTATGCCAAAGGCTATGATATTCTCCTAACTGATTATTACAACGGCAATATGGAGTACAACGAGCTGTTAATAGAAGCAATGGCTTATCATGAATCCATACTTGCTGTTACGGAACAAATGGCAGATTTGAGCAATGCCGCTTTATTTAAGCTCAAAACCGATACCATGATAGACCTTACCCAAATCAGAGATTGGTACGATGAAATCTACACCCTCAACGCAAAGTATTCACTCGCAGAAACCTACTATCAACTTGAACAATTTGAAGAAGGCTTTCATACGTTGGCATTAATTCCTGAGAAGTATCATTTGACTGAAGATGAAATGATAGAGTACAACAATTATGTTTCTTTATACCGTTTCAAAAATAGCATCAGAGAAAGCGGCAGAACCATTGCAGAACTTAATGAAGCAGAAATTAACCAAATGATTTCCTTTG
>WQSU01000212.1 GCA_009787675.1 Lentimicrobiaceae bacterium | reverse complement strand
AAAAGTGGAAGAACTAACGTTATATATTCTTGATTTACAAAAACAAATTAATGAATTAAAACTAAAAAAATGAAAAAGTTAACGTTATTCTTAATCCCTTTGTTTTTTCACAAACAGAGGAACATTTTCGGAAGATGGATCAGATTTTTCAAATTCCTTCTCAAAAAGTGACCACAGGAGTACTCCTCAATCGTGCACCTCTAATAGATATGAAAAACTATTATTTGCAGCAAGAATTGGACAGTGTAAAATCCTGTCATTCAATGGACTGGCTTGTGCTTTATTACACACTTTATGCTGCGCATTTAAACCCGCGTACTTTCGGATACGATCTCAATATTTACAAAGAGTATCATTCTCCTGATCAATTAGAAAGTTCAAACTGTTTAATTCCGTCGTTGTGAATGGTGTAGTTATGGTGCAAAGCACAAAAACTAAATATTTAAAAATTTGGAAATTAAATCATTTTCATTGGTAGCCCCGCCGGGAATCGAACCCGAATTTAAAGTTTAGGAAACTTTCGTTCTATCCATTGAACTACAGAGCCTGTTTTTTGAATGAGCGCGCAAAAATAGAAATTAAAGTGATTATTGGATAGTGAGTATTGATAGGCTGATGGGCGAGAGTTTTAATGATTTTGCCCTGATTGTTTAAACTCAGCCTCTTTTTAATTTATAAATACTTTATATTTTCGCGCCACATAAAAAAATAGTCTATGAAATGTAAAATCTGCGGGCACGCCATGATTGAATATGCACAAGGCACCTATTATTTAGAAGCAGGGAAACTCTTTTCCGTTCCCTTTTATTACTGTAAAAATTGTAATACTTTCATCCGGAAGGTGGATATGAACTCCATTTTTTCTCACATGAATGCAGCAAGTTATACGGCTATTAAAAATGAAGAAAAATTTTATAAAGCGCGAATTAATTTTTTTAAATATATCTATTCCATTGTTAAAAAACATGCAGGCAGCGGTATGGCAAACTGGTTGGATTTTGGTTCTGCGTATGGACATTTTATTCAATTTTTAAGTAAGGAGAATATTGATACTGAAGGAATAGAAATTGCCGAACAGGTTAGAGAATATGCCCGAAGTAAAGGACAAAAGATTTATGAAACTATTGATGCCGTTCCCTCAGACAAAAAGTATGATGTGATTAGTTTAATTGATTCGTTATATTGCAGTGATGAACCGGTTGCCCTCGTAAGAAAACTTTTTTCCATGAATAAGGAAAACGGGTTGTTGGTTCTTAGAATAACCAATAGAAACTGGATAGCTAAGTTTAAAAAAAGGATATTAAAGAAAGAGATTAACCTTGCCTTAGGAGATGCCACCATAAGCTACAGCAAAAAGAGTGTTACCCTTTTATTAGAAAACAATGGCTATAAAATAGTAGAAATAAAAACCTTAGAAAAAGGGAAGTCGTTACCTGTAAAAACAAAATTATTCTACATAATAACTACAATATTGCATTTTTTGTCCATAGGTTTAATTACCCTGACTCCGGGCTTAATTATCGTTGCTAAAAAGAGTTCTACTGAAGTATAATACATAATCCGGTTTTATGCCCCAATTAGTCTCTATTATCCTACCCTGCCGAAATGAAGAAAAATACATTGAAACATGTATTCAATCTTTAATTAAAAATCAATCTGATGCTTTTCAATTGGAAATTATTGTAATAGACGGGATGAGTACCGACAAAACGGTTGAAATATTAGAAAAATATGTTCAGCAATTTTCTTTTATAAAACTACTTCGGAATCCGCACAAAACAGTTCCTTATGCAATGAATTTAGGGATTGCTCATGCCAAAGGAGATTTTATTGTTCGCGTTGATGCACATGCGTTTTATCCTGAAAATTATGTATCAACTTTAGTAGCTCATCTTATTGATTTAGATGCTGATAATGTAGGCGCTATTTTGAAAACCGATGTCTTGACAAAGAATAAAAAAACGCTTGCTATTGTAGAAGTTCTTTCCCATCGCTTTGGGGTAGGTAATTCTCTTTTTCGGTTGGGCGTAAGTAAAATTACGGCGGTAGATACCGTTCCTTTTGGATGTTATAAAAAATCGGTTTTTACAAAATTCGGACTTTACGATACTCGCCTCACCCGCAATCAAGATCTTGAATTAAATAAACGAATTCTTAGAGGCGGAGGAAAAATTTACCTTATTCCCAATGTCGAATGTGTATATTATGCTCGTGAAACCTTTTCTGCTATTGCTAAAAACAACTATAGCAATGGAATATGGAATATGGCAACTATCAAGTGGACAAAAAAACTCTCTTCTTTGTCCTTGCGACATTTCGTTCCGCTTCTTTTCATCTTATCATTGATAATTCCATTGTTTTTAAGTCTGTTTTACAAGCCTTTTCTATGGGTTTCAACAGGTTCATTATTTCTGTATATTAGTTTTTTAACGATTATCTGTACCCATTTGGTTATTCATAAGAAAAACAACTTTTTTTATTTGTTTTGGAGTTTTATGACTTTGCATTTTTCAAACGGATTGGGTTCATTGATAGGAATTTTAAAACCTTTAAAAAAATAAATAACTAATTCTAACAAAATAGTCTTAATATCAAATAAAAATTTTCATTTCATGGAAAAAAAATTAAAAAAAAACATTTTGCAATGGGATGTAAAATCATGGTCAAAAGCTATTGATTTTTGGGAAGACAATATAGATTGGAATACTGTAGAAAATGGGCTTGAATTAGGCGCTCGTGAAGGTGGACTTTCACTTTGGTTGGCATTAAAAGGGAAAAAGGTGGTTTGTTCGGATTTAAAAGATGTACAAAAAACTGCTGAACCAATCCATAACCGATACAATGTAAAGAATTTAATTGTTTATGAAGATATTGATGGAACTCAAATTCCATACGAAAATTATTTCGATATTATTGTCTTTAAATCAATTGTTGGAGGAATAGGAAGTAACAATAATATTGAGAAACAATATGAATTGTTTAAAGAAATATTTAAAGCTTTAAAACCGAATGGAAAACTTTTATTTGCAGAAAACCTTATCGCATCTCCCATACATCAAATATTACGAAAAAAATATATTAAATGGGGAAATCGTTGGCGATATGTTTCATTAGAGGAAATGAAGTCTTTATTAACTGATTTTTCTTCTTATCAACTAAAAGCAACCGGGATTATTGCCACTTTTGGGAGAAATGAAAAACAAAGGGCTTTTCTATCTATTTTTGATAAAATTCTTTTAAATTTTATCTGCCCCAAGAGTTGGAATTATATTGCTTATGGTATTGCTGAGAAATGAAAAAAAGAAAATTTAGAAAATGTAAGTTTTTTTTAGATTTTTACCGCCTATTTATGATTACTCAATTTACCCGTTTTTTCGTGTCTCTTTTTTCCAAATGGCGCCGCTATAGCAAGCAGAAGTTGGGGATTAGCAACACCATTTTGTTGTTGAGTTTTTTCACAGGCGTTTTCGGAGCTACCTCAGCCATCATCATCAAAAATCTGCTGCACTTCACGGCTTCTTTTTTGGCAAATGCTTTTCCGCACGCACAGCACAATTACTTCTATTTAGCCTTTCCCTTGTTGGGCATATTGCTTACTATTCTTTTTGTACAACGTATTGTAAAGGATGACCTAAGTCACGGCGTAAGCAAAGTGCTGGGCGCCATCAGCAAAGACAACGGCATGTTGAAGCCGCATAATATGTACTCCTCTATGGTGGCAAGTTCCATAACTGTGGGATTTGGCGGCTCGGTGGGGTTGGAAGCGCCCATGGTGCTCACCGGCTCTGCCATCGGGTCGAATTTGGCACGCTATTTCAAGATGAGCCCTAAAAATACGGTATTGTTGTTGGCTTGCGGATGCACCGCCGCCTTTGCCGCCGTTTTTAAAGCGCCTATTGCCGCACTCGTTTTTGCTATTGAACTGTTAATGATAGAATTTACCGCCGCTACCGTGCTCCCCCTCATGATCGCCGCGGCTACCGGAATTGTGCTTTCTGTACTCTTTATGGGACATAACGTGCTGTTTTTCATTTCTGTTGACACTTTTAATATTAATGATGTACCCTTCTATTTAATACTCGGCGTCTTTACCGCCTTTATCTCCATCTATTTTTTAAGAACTCTAAGAACGGTGGAGCGCTGGTTCTCAAAAATTAAACGCCGGTATTTAAAAGCCATTCTGGGGGGACTTTTGTTAGGCGGACTCATTTTCTTCTTCCCGATGTTTTACGGTGAGGGTTATATCTTCATCAACGACCTCCTCTCTTCTAATGCGCCGGAGTTAATCTTTAAAAACTCACCTTTTTTTACAGTTGTTCATATTCCGCTATTGTTTTTAGGGTTAATTTTGGCAGTGATCTTGTTGAAAGTGATTGCTACTGCCGTAACTACTGCGTCGGGTGGCGTGGGGGGAACCTTTGCACCATCGCTGTTTATAGGCGGTTTTTGCGGATTTTTTGTCGCCCATTGCCTCAACCTGTTTTTTGGAATACAACTGCCTTATTTTCACTTTATATTAGCCG
>WQSU01000211.1 GCA_009787675.1 Lentimicrobiaceae bacterium | reverse complement strand
ACCAAAACGGATGTTTCCTTGCAAACTTTAAACCCCAAAGAGGAAACTATACTGTAGATGGAAACTTCTACCCTGCCGTTGTGGCTTATTATAATCCTAACGACTTCGGTTTGTATGATATGAGTGGCAATGTTGCTGAATGGTGCAGCGACGCTTACAGTCATTCTGCCTCCTCATTTGTTTCTGACATTAATCCTGTGTATAAATACAATGCCACTCAAAACGACTCTAAGGAAAGAAAAACAAAAGTGGTGAGAGGCGGTTCATGGAAAGATATCAGCAAGTATATTTCCGTTTATAAAAGAGACTATCAATATCAGGATACTTGTACCTCATATATTGGATTCCGTTGCGTTCAAGAAGCAATCGTTAACCCAAAAGAAGTCAATAGAGGAAGTGGATCGAAAATCTATAGATAATTAACACTAATATTTAACAATTAAGAGGGAATTAAACCTTAAAAACTTAAACTTTAAACTTAAATTAATAACAGTATGACTCTTTACAAAATCGTTCGTAGCAAAGGTTACAAAAATTTCATGGCTAAGTTGTATGGCATTGGCGCTTCAATAGTAATTTTGGGCGCTCTTTTTAAAATCCTCCACATGCAAGGTGCCGACCTAATGTTAATGCTTGGTATGGGAACAGAAGCGCTTATTTTCTTTTTCTCTGCATTTGAACCCCTTCATAAAGAATATGATTGGGCATTAGTATATCCGGAATTGCAAGATGCAATGGGAGGTAGTAAGAATCCTAAAGGAACAGTATCTCAACAATTGGATAGAATGTTGGAAGAAGCTAAAATTGGACCCGAACTGATTGACAGCTTGGCAGCTGGTATGAGAAATTTAGGCGATAATGTAAAGAAATTATCCACTACAACCGATGCCGCATTAGCTACTGAAGGCTATATCGCCAATATATCCAAAGCGAAAGATGCCGTTCAAAATCTTACTAATGTTTATGAAAAATCGGCGCACGCCCTTTCTGATAGTTCCGAATTGCAAATTAAATCTGTTCAGGAAATGTTTGAAGCTCAAAAACATCATGCCCAAAAAATGCAGGATGTGCAAAACCAAAGTATTCAAAAAATAGGACAAATTCAGGAACAAGGAAACCAAGCTATTGTTGAAAGCTATAAGAAAATTGAAAAAATACAAGAATTAGGCAATCAAACTATTTCTGAAAACTATAAGAAGATTGGACAAATCCATGAACAAGGCAGCCAAGTGATTAGCGAGCACTATAGAAAAATGCAAGACACCACTGCAATGCTTGTTAATAATTTGAATGACACGGCGACAGAAGCTCAAAAATATAAACAGGAAGTTGACAAACTATCTAAAAACGTGGCGCAAATGAATGCAATTTATGCTAATATGTTAGCCGCAATGACAAATAAATAGAATTAAGAATTAGGAATTAAGAATTAGGAATTGTGAATTAGAAAAAACTTTAATCACTAATCACTAATCATTAATCACTAATCATTAATCACTAATCATTAATCACTAATCACTAATCACTAATTAATAACTAAACTTTAAATTAAAATATGGGTGCATCAAATTGTCCGGAAACCCCCCGCCAGCGAATGATAGGTATGATGTATTTAGTGCTCACGGCATTGTTGGCGCTAAATGTATCAAAAGAAATTTTAAATGCTTTCTCCATTGTTGACGAAGCTTTAGATACTTCTAATCAAATTACAGTGAGCAAGAATAATCAGGATTATGGCGAACTGAATCATCAAAAAGGAATATTAGGTGAAGATAAAGTAGCCGAAGCCTTTGAAAAAGCAATGCAAATCAAAAATAAATCGAATGAAATGGTTGAATATATTCAGCAACTAAAAGCTAAATATATTGAATATGTGGATGATGCTTCTGCCTATAATGAAGATGGAACCATCAAGACTGTGGCTCAGCTCAGATTAAAAGATAATGTTAGCAAGGCAACTAACTTTATGATTAATGAGAAAAATGCGGAAAAACTGAAACTGAAACTTGAAGAATACCGAAAGCAATTGCTTACTTTTGTTGATGACGCAGATCGTGAAAAGTTATCTCAAACTATTGGTATAGAACTGAATGAAAAACTCAGGAATGCTACGGGAACCCCAGAGAAATGGGAGTCTCATTATTTTGAAAACGTCATCTTTGCTGCTGGGGTTACTCTATTAAATAAAACTATCGGAGAAGTACGCAACGCCGAATCGGTTCTCTTAAAATATGTGATTAATTCTATCACTAAAAGCGACTTTAAAATTTCTGATGTCGTTGCCAAGGTGATTCCTAAATCTCAAATTGTGTTTCAAGGTGAACCTTACGAAGCCGAAATTATCGTAGCTGCTTATGATAATAATTTGCCAATTGAGGCATGGTGGCGAATGGGTGCCGGTGTGATGAACTCTACACAAGGCGCCAATTTGTCTAAAGGAGACGCAGGTATGGCGTCAATAAAAATTGCAACAAATTCAGTGGGAGATTTTAGCTATACTGGACTGGTCAAAATGATGGGAGGAGATGGCACCGAACAAAAGCATCCTTTTGAGGGGAAATATACCGTTATGGCGCCTTCTGCTACTGTTGCTGCCGACAAGATGAATGTGCTTTATGCCGGCATTGAAAATCCGATTTCTGTGAGTACCTCCATAACTGCGGAAAAAACGTCCATATCATTATCCGGTGGAACTTATTCTAAAACAGGTCCTGGAACATACAATATCTCTATTCCTGAAAGTTTGATAGGAAAAACCGTTACCATTAGCGCTATTGCTGATATGAATGGAAAACAGCAAACTATGGGCTCCGTCAATTTTCGTGTGAAGCGTGTTCCTGATCCGGTGGCTGCTCTGGGTGGCAGTAATAAAGGGGGCGGAAAAGTCTCTAAAGCAGAACTCCTTGCCAATCCTTTTATATTGGCAGACATGGGTACTGACTTTGTATATGACCTTAAATGGACGGTAAACTCCTATCAAGTTACTTTTCTTATTAAAGGTATTGAAGATGCACCAATTGTATGCAATAACAGGCAATTTTCGGACGCTATTAAAAATAAAATCAACTCTTGCGGTACGGGAACTACAATCTTCTTTTCCGAAATCAAAGCCTCTAGCGTTGCTGGTACAAGATCTTTAAACCCTATAACTGTAATTTTAAGATAAAAGAAATATGAAAAAAGGAATCCTTCTCACTTTGTCGATAGTATCATTTTCCTTTCTTTATGCGCAAACAAATGATACTCCAGTCCCACCTCCCCTTACTGTCCCTTGGGAAATAGTGGAAGTAAATGATAGACCTGGTCCTGTGCCTTACCCTGCTGTAAAGCACAATGATGTGATGTGGCATGTAACAATATGGAGGGACCTTGACTTGCGCGAAAAAAGAAATCATGCCCTTTATTTTCCTACTGAACCACAAGGAAGTTTTAGAAGTTTGGGACAGGTAATTTTGGATGCTATTGATTTTAACAACCCCAATAATGAAAATGCGCTCCCCATTTATGTGGATGAATATTGCAACATTAAACGGGATCGTAGCGATATAAAAAATGTACTGAACAATTCAAGAACGATTGCGCAGTATGATCCTGATTCAGGAGAACCTACTGGTGAAATTTCTATTGATGAGCCATTTACTGCTGCTCAAATTATGTATTATCGTTTGAAAGAAGTGTGGTTCTTTGATAAAAACAGAGGCGAGTTAAGCGTGCGTATTCTTGAAATAGAACCTTTCTTTGAATATGAAAAAGAAGGAGCCATTGGCGCTTCTGATGATGATGCAGTTTCTTTACTTGCAAGAAGACGTTTAGGACATATTAAATATGATGAATTAAGACCCTATTTAGCCCAGCAACAATATTATACCCCGAAAAATACTGCGCTTCAACTTACGTTTGATGACATTTTAACGTGGAAACGCTATTTTTCAAGTTATATTATTGCAGAAGGCAACCTGCAAAACAATCGGGAAATTCAGGAGTATATCACCAATCCTCGCGACCAACGTTTAGAATCAGAAAGAATTATGAGCGAAATTCGCAATCGTGAAAGTGAGATCTGGGATTACTAAGCGTAATGAAACCCTCTGACTTTGTCTCTTTCAAGCCAGAATTTTTTAAAACGGTAAAAGATTATAACCGTAAAAAATTTACGGCAGACTTAATGTCGGGGTTAATTGTGGGCATTGTAGCTTTGCCTTTGGCAATTGCTTTTGGAATTGCCTCCGGCGTTACGCCTGAAAAAGGAATTATCACAGCGATTATTGCGGGGTTTATCATCTCTTTTTTGGGTGGAAGTAAAGTGCAAATTGGCGGACCCACCGGCGCTTTCATCGTTATCGTTTATGGAATCGTGCAGCAATACGGCGAAAGCGGGCTTATCATTGCCACGCTCATGGCAGGTGTCATGCTGTTTCTCATGGGTTTTTTCAGACTGGGCACAGTGATCAAATTTATCCCCTATCCTATTATTGTAGGCTTTACGGCGGGTATTGCCGTCACTATTTTTTCAACGCAAATCAAAGATTTCTT
>WQSU01000210.1 GCA_009787675.1 Lentimicrobiaceae bacterium | reverse complement strand
TTGATAAAGGTTACATTAAAGGTATTATTGGTTTGCCTGCCAACCTTTTTTACGGCACAGGCATTCCTGCCTGCATTATCGTGCTTGATAAATCGGGTGCCGAAACACGAAAAGGTATCTTTATGATTGATGCAAGCCGCGATTTTGTAAAAGACGGCAACAAAAACCGATTACGCGAACGCGATATTTACAAAATCGTTACCACTTTTAACGGTGTAATTGAGGAAAGCGGCTATTCCCGAATGGTTGCAATTGATGAAATTAAAAGCAAAAATGATTACAATCTCAATATTCCACGCTACATTGACGGTAGTGTAACAGAAGATTTGCAAGATATTACCGCCCACTTGCAAGGAGGAATTCCTTCCTGCGATGTTGATGATCTTTCGCGCTATTGGGGCGAGTTTGCAGGATTGAAAGAAAAACTTTTTACACCGCTACGAGAAGGCTATTACAAATTGAATGTAGAAAAAGAGATTGTGCGCGATACCATTTACAACGACCATACTTTTGAAAACTACGGCAAAAAAGTAGAACAGGCTTATGAAAAATGGCGAAAAACTGCCGATAACCTTTTGCTTATTATCAACAACGAAACCAACCCGAAAGCCTTGATAGTAGAAATTGCCGAAAAAATAGTATCTGAATTTGAAAACGTGAAACTTATTGACAAATATGATGTTTACCAAGTTTTACTCGCTTATTGGCAAACGGTAATGGCAGACGATGTTTATCTCGTAAAAAATGACGGTTATGAGGTAGGCAGTATATCTGAACCTATTAACAAAAACAGTAAAAAAGACGGCTTGGAAAACAAAAAAGAAACAGGATGGGACGGCAAAATTCTCCCCAAAGAGCTGATTATTTCAACATTTTTTGCAGAAGAACAATTTGCTGTTAATGAAGCACAAAGATTTATTGATGAGACACAAAACCGTTTGGATGAAATAACAGAACAGGAAAACGAAGAGGATACCGCAAACGATACGGGCGTTAATGCTGAAAAAACCGTAATCTCTTTGAAGAAAGAAATTTCAGAAAAGACAAAAATAGTTAAAGCTCTTGTACAACAGTTAGATGGCAGGGCAAAAGAAAAATATGATGAACTAACATTGCCACAAATTCAAGATTTGCTCATTAACCTCAAGTGGCACACTGCCATTTACGAGGGTATTTACGCACTCTATAAAACCGTAAGTCAGCATATTACAGAACGTATTGTAGAAATTGCCGAACGCTACGAACAAACTTTGCCTGAACTCGAAGCCGCTGTTTCCTCCTACGAAACAAAAGTGAAAAATCATTTAAAAGAAATGGGGTTTGATTCAATTACGAATTAAGAATTACGAAATAACATTTATAATGAGGATAATAATAGATAACGAATACAAAATACCATTGAGCCAAATTGCCCGTAGGGCATCCATATCAATAGAAAGAACAATTAAAAACGAATACAAATACGCCGTAGGCGTTTCATATCCATAGAAAACAAATAGATAATTCAATTTTTGCCCGTAAGGCATTCATGTCAATAGAAAACAATATGGAAATTAAAAAAGGATATAAACAAACGGAAATCGGTATTATTCCAAGTGATTGGGAGGTGAAAAGATTAGGAGATGCTTTATCTATAAAATATGGAAAAAGCCAAGCAGAAATTTCAGATGTTAACGGTAATTTTCCAATTTTAGGGACAGGCGGAATTGTTGGTTTTACAAATCAATTTTTATATGATAAATCTTCAATAATAATTGGAAGAAAAGGCAGCATCGATAAACCACAGTACATTGATAATCCGTTTTGGACAATAGATACAGCATTTTATACAGTAGTCAAAAATGGATATGATGTAAAATTTTTATACTACAAATTTTGTTGTGTTGATTGGTATTCATATAATGAAGCATCGGGTGTGCCAAGTCTAAATGCACCAACAATAGAAAAAATTCCATTTGCAATTCCTCTTACTCTCGCCGAACAAACCGCCATTGCCACTGCTCTTTCCGATATGGACAAGTATATTTCAAGTTTGGAGCGACTCATCGCCAAGAAAAAAGCCATAAAACAAGGAACAATGCAAAACCTGCTCACAGGTAAAATACGGTTGAAAGGGTTTGAAGGAGAGTGGGTGGAGAAGAAGTTGGGAAAAGAACAAATAACAATGGGGCAATCGCCAAGTTCAGATGGATATAATAATGAAAGGCAAGGAATGCCCTTAATACAAGGGAATGCAGATATTGAAAATAGAAAAACTATAATAAGGTTTTATACAAAACAAATTACTAAACAGGCAAATCAGGGAGATATTATTTTAACTGTTCGTGCTCCTGTAGGAAATGTTGCAAAAGCAAAATTTAATTGTTGTTTGGGACGAGGTGTTTGTGCAATAAAAGGAAATGATTTTTTATTCCATTTGTTAATTTCTATTGAGCCTAATTGGAGTAACTTATCTACTGGTTCAACTTTTGATTCAATCAATAACACTGAACTTTCAAATCTAAAACTGTTTTTGCCAACTGACCTTGCCGAGCAAACCGCTATCGCCACAATCCTATCCGATATGGATACAGAAATTGAAGCGTTACAAACGAAATTACAAAAGGCAAAATTGGTAAAACAAGGGGCAATGCAGGAATTGTTGACGGGGAAAATACGATTGGTTGAGAATAAATCGGAAGCAAAGGCAATAGCGCAAAAACCAAAGAAAACAGGACATAATGACCAAATCAACGAAGCAGTTGTTATCAGTTTTTTGGTTTATAAATTTGGAACGGTACAATATCCATTGGCTCGGTTTCGATATACGAAATTTGCCTATTTACTGCATAGACGAGCAGAGCACGAAGCCAAAGGTTTCCAAAAACATGCAGCCGGTCCTTATAAACCAGAAAATAGATATAAAGGTGGAGAAGGTATCTCGTTGCGAAATAATTATATTGTAAAAGTGAAGAATCCTTTAAGTGGTGCGGATGCATTCATCTCAAGTGAAAACATAAATGAAGCATTGAATTATTTTACAGAATGGTATGGAACAGATATACAAAAATGGATAGAGCGATTTCGTCGTTATACTAACGACTATTTGGAAGTATTGACAACTGTAGATGAGTCAATATGTGATTTGCAAGGACAAAACAAAACAATTACAGTCGGCAGTATTAAAGAATACATTGGCTCTATTTCGCAATGGAAAGGAAAATTAAGCAAGCCTTGTTTTAATGATATTAATATTCAAAAGGCTATTAATGAGAGTTATAATTTATTTAGAGAATAAAATATGGAAGAAAGTATTAAAATTTTTGAAGAACGCAAAGTTCGCACAATGTGGAATGATATTGATGAAGAATGGTATTTTTCTGTGGTGGATGTTGTCGGAATTTTAACCGATCAACCCACGCAAGATGGTGCACGAAATTATTGGAAAGTGCTAAAAAAAAGATTAATAGAAGAAGGAAATGAACCGGTTACAAAATGTAACCAGTTGAAATTGCCTGCACAAGATGGCAAAATGCGCCTAACTGATGTAGCTTCTATTGAACATATTTTCAGAATTATACAATCTATTCCGTCTCCCAAAGCAGAGCCATTCAAGCAATGGATGTCGCAAGTTGCCAAAGAACGTTTAGACCAAATGCAAAACCCTGAGCTTTCTATCGAACAAGCAATGTTGGATTATAAAAGATTAGGATATTCTGATAATTGGATAAACCAAAGGCTCAAAAGCATAGAAATAAGAAAGGAACTTACCGATGAATGGAAGTCGAAAGGATTGCAAGAAGGTACTCAGTTTGCTACATTAACCGATATTATTTACAAAACGTGGGCAGATAAAACAGCTAAAGAATACAAAAAATTTAGGTAATCATATACCACTTTACAGAGAACTTATAACATTTTAATAATCAACAATTTATTTACAAGGCGGCACAATGTCGCCTATTTTTATTTATCTAACAGTTGGGCGCGACACGTACAAGCGATAATATTATGACAAACTTAACAAACAAGGAGTTAGAACTCCGCAAGTGGGCTCTCGAAATGAGCCTTGAGTATGGAAACGCATTATTTCCGGTAGTTAATAGACTTATTATACCACCGAAAGAAATTGTTTACAATGCTTATAAAATAATGAAACTTATTACGGATGATTGGGAAAAATACCGTGATTATATTCCTATAAAAGATCGTCCTCAGCAAGCATCAAATAATCCATAATTGGAACTATCTCTTTTGTTTGTTGATTATCATTGATAACACATGTACCATCATCTTTAAATATGAAATAAGCAACATTATCCATATTTATCCACATCATTTCTCCCTTTGTGTTTCGTACTTTAACAAAATTTTTCATAATGACTCTTTTTTTCTTTGGCACAAAGAACGTATTTTTTGCGATGCAACGCATTGCACGCCAAAATTTAATCACAAAATTTGCAAAATGTACTATTATGATTACGAAAGAATATAAATCAGTTTTAGAAGTCATGGCAGATTTTTCAGATAGAAGTGTCTGCGTTAAATATCTCGAAGATGCACGTTGGAGAGGAA
>WQSU01000209.1 GCA_009787675.1 Lentimicrobiaceae bacterium | reverse complement strand
AGCCGTCTAACCGTGTATCGGGGCTCACCTGAATGGCGCCAAACGGAACAATGGCACCGGGAAAGGTATGCCCTGTGTAGTCGGTGCCCACCATGGGGGAGACGAAAGAGGTGAGGGGTTGAGCAGAAGAGAAGGCAGAAAGCAGAAGGCAGAAAGTGAAAAGGATTTCTTTCTTAGTCATTCAATTTAATATGATTTTTTATAATAATATTTAGATTATCTTCCTTGTTTTTAATAGCGATGGCAAAGATAGAAGTATTTTTTTAAAAATGCAAAAAATAAGCCTACACAAAAGGCAAATAAGATTTTATTTCATAACACAATATTTAATGATTAATAATATGGCAAAAGTAAAAATTATTTTGTGCTGTTGTACAAATGTTGTGCGCGTTTAAAAACAAGAAATGCTAACAATTTATTTACTGAATTATTAGCATTTTACAAAGTGCCCAGGACAAGAGTCGAACTTGCACGGGAGTCCTCCCACTACCCCCTCAAAGTAGCGTGTCTACCAATTCCACCACCTGGGCAAAAGCAGGCGGCAAAAATATGTTTTTTTTGAAGTGCTGTTTGTAAAACATTCAATTTTTTGTTAATTTGCACGTTCTCAAGAATGATATTTTAATAAAATGTATAATCCAGCATCCCCAAAGAAAAAAAAACAGAAAAAAGAGACATCTAAATCAAAGTGGATCAAGCCTTTTTGGATATTCTTTAGCTGTGTGTTATTAGCTTTAACCATTTTATTCACATTTATTTCGTTGGGTTGGGTAGGCTTTATGCCCTCGTTTTCGGAACTGGAGAATCCCAAAACCAACTTGGCTACGGAGGTTTATTCCAGCGATGGAGAGTTGTTGGGAAAATATTATTTGGAAAACCGTTCTCCCTGTAAATATGATGAACTTTCCCATCACCTCATCGGTGCGTTGAAAGCTACTGAAGATGTTCGTTTTGAGAAGCATTCGGGAATTGATATTCGAGCGTTAATGCGCGTTCTTACAGGCGTAATAACACGCTCAAGTAAAGGGGGCGGCAGCACCATTACGCAACAATTGGCAAAAAATTTGTTTCCACGCGACCCCGATGCTGGTAAACTAAAAACCATATTCACAAAATTTAAAGAATGGGTGGTTGCCGTAAAGTTAGAACGTGAATACGCCAAAAATGAAATTTTAGCTATGTATTTGAATACCGTGGATTTTGGAAATAACTCCATGGGAATCAAGTCGGCAGCAGCAACCTATTTTAATAAAATTCCGGCAGAACTCAACGTTGAAGAGTCTGCGCTGTTGATCGGCATGCTGAAAGCACCTACCAAATTTAGCCCCAAGAGAAATCCTACCGCTTCGTTGCAAAGAAGAAATATAGTGATTGATCAACTTTACAAATACAAGTATTTATCTCAAAATGAACGCGATTCAATTCAGAAAATAGCTATTGACTTGTCTCAATTTGCTTTGCAGCACCACGCCACCGGCAGTGCTACCTATTTTAGAGAATATTTACGATTATGGTTGGCAGATTGGTGTAGAAATAATCCCAAAAAGGATGGCTCACATTACGATATTTATAAGGATGGTTTAAAAATCTATACTACAATAGATTCACGTATGCAAAAACATGCTGAAAAAGCTGTGCAGGAACATGTGTGCAACTATTTGCAACCCTTATTTTTTAAACATATAAAAGGTCAACAGAATGCGCCATTCTCTAACATCTCTCAAGAAGAAACCCAGCGTATTCTCAAAATCGCCATGAAGCGTTCCGAACGTTATGCGTTAATGAAGGATGCGGGCGCTACCGAAGAAGAAATTAATAAAGCATTTGCTACTAAAGTGAAAATGAAAATCTTAACTTGGGATAAAGGGATGGTGGACACCGTAATGACGCCCTTGGACTCTATACGTTATATGAAATCGTTTTTACACTGCGGCATGATGGCTATGGATGTGAACACCGGTCATGTAAAAGCGTACGTGGGCGGCGTAAACTACCAATATTTTCAATTCGACCATGTAAAGCTTTCCAAACGTCAGGTAGGTTCAACCTTTAAACCATACATTTATACGGTTGCGATGCAATCGGGAGAATACTCTCCCTGTACGATGGTGCCCAATATGCCGGTTACCTTTCACCTGCCGGAGGGTAGTACATGGACACCCAGAAACTCAAGCGATTACAAAAGAGGTCTGATGCTTCCTTTGAACGAAGCGCTTGCCCAATCGCTCAATTATGTTTCTGCATATTTAATGAAACAGTTTGGACCACATGCCGTTATTAAATTAGTGCGCAATATGGGAATTACTTCCGACATTCCAGCCGTGCCTTCTATTTGTTTGGGATCTTGCGATTTATCGCTTTACGAACAGGTGGGTGCCATGAACTGCTTCCCCAATCAGGGGGTGTATATTGAACCAACTTTTGTTACTCGAATTTGCGACAACAATGGTACCACCTTATACGAATATGTGCCCAAAACTAACGAAGCGATGGATCAAATTACCGCTTTTAAAACAGCACGTCTCATGCAAGGCGTGGTGGATTATGGCACCGGTGGTCGTCTTAGAAGTCAATATAAACTTCATTTTCCGCTGGCAGGCAAAACGGGCACTACCGACAACCACTCCGATGGCTGGTTTGTTGGCTATACACCCATGATTACAGCAGGCGTTTGGGTGGGATGTGAGGAGCGCGCTGCCCATTTCCGCTCGCTTGCATTAGGGCAGGGCGCAAGAACTGCCATGCCTGTATTTGCCCTGTTTATGCAAAAATGTTACGAAGATCCGAATCTACCTTATTCTAAAATTGTTGCAGAACCCGATAAATATCCCGGTTATAAGTTTACCATTCCTGCTGCCTACACTGGAGACCCCAGCGGCTGCAACGAGAAAGCGCAGGAGCGGAAAAGACCTGAGTTTGATTAAAGGGCTTTTGGGGTAACAGTTGCTTTAGAACAAGACCAGTTAATGCTAAAAATGTTAAGAACCTCAGTTCCGTTTAAGCAGTTTGCAAAAAAGTTAAAAGTAAGGTATATATGCAAGCCGTAATCAAACAAGTGGGAGATATATGTAAATGCACAGTGCACAAGAACACCCTTACTTTAAGATCGACTTAATAGCCGAATTCGGAATAAAAACATCAACATCCAAATGATTGGCATAAGAGGTGATTTCGTATGGGTTGAAAAAGAAGAAAATGCCTTCGTTGGTAAGATAAAAATTATCGTTCAATTCAAATTTTTCAAAATCGTAGCCTTGCGTTTTGTACGGTTCGTTGGTGAGTTGAAAGGCTTCTTTAAAATATTTTTCGCCCAACTCATTCAACTTTTCTTTGTTGGTAATAATATCATTTAAAGTTACTTGCCTTTTTTCCGATAAATGGTATCCATAATAATTGGTATGGGCTACAGGGTGCGCACCGCCAAAGTAAGCATCGGCTATTTCTTTGAAAAAAACCAGATTGTTTCCGCCTCGTTCGGTAAGCGATTGAACGGTGATTTTCTTGTCATAATTCCATGGCAGTGATGATTCTGTCTCTTTTTTATCATGAATATAATCATCAAAAAACGCCTTTCTCATCTCCTCAATATTATTGTATTCCTTTTCATCGGAATCATAAGGTGCCATTGCCAGTGAAAGAAGGTAATCATTCACTTCGGCTAAATCTACCTCTTTTTTATTGATAAAGATAGTATTAATTACTGGAAACGAGAGCGAAAAAGTAATATCTTCTTCACTTTTTGCTGTTTCTTTTGCCATAGTACCTTCATAAAGGTAGGTTTTGTAGTTGATTACACAAGCTTCATCGGCATATTCTCCGTTCAATACTTTATTTTCCATGTTGAAAAGAGTAGTTTCTGCCGTTTGTTTCTGTTTTGCTGCTTGATTGCACCCTACAGAGAAAAGTGCAAGGGTGGTTAAAATTAAGAGTGTTTTTTTCATTTTTGATTATAATTTAATGTTATTATTTTTATAAAAACAGTTTCTATTTTCTTTCCACTTGTAGCTAACTTCCCAGCGGCAATGCGGTTGCGGCTTACACACTTCCCTACGAGCCAACGGCTGCAAAATTACTAATTATTTTCAAGCGAAGGTTTTGAGTTAGAAATTTTCTTATCAATAAATGAGTAATTTGGTTCTTCAAAATCAATAAAGGAAATGTCCCGTTTTTTTCTATCCATTTCCCATTTTTTCTCTTTACCTAGAATTTGTTGATCTTTTTCGCTTCCTCGCTAAATCCCAACAAGTCGTTTGTCAATATGTTTTCCATTGGCTAGGGTTATCGTAGTCAACGCCTGTTCTTTCAATGATGTGTTCTGTGAAAAACAGCAAATAGAAATAACCATTACTGTCAAAAATAAAATAAGTCTATTCAATAGAAGCTTTCATATCCCATTCATTCAATCGATTCAACTCCTGCTCCGCCATAATTTTGTTGATACACCATATAATCAAAATATCTACTGAGTTTTGTTGGTGTAGTTAACGCCCAGCGCAGGCCAACACGCCACATTATGAGCATCATACATAAATCCTGAAGCGAAAATATCTTTAAAACGGTGG
>WQSU01000208.1 GCA_009787675.1 Lentimicrobiaceae bacterium | reverse complement strand
TTTGTGGACAATTATAGGGTTGGCGCTTCTTGGAGTAAATTTGATTTTTGCTCACAAGTTAGCAGCAATGTATGACAAAAAGCAGAAGAAGACAGTAGTGGGATAAAGTTTCATGGAATTTTCTTATTTTTTTCTCGGAAACTCCCATGAGCGGTTCTTTGCGCTCTTTTTCGTTGGATAACTTTTCTAGAGAAGGTGCAAATCAAACCCTATCCAAATCCGTTCTGTTTTTGTATTGAGCATAAATATTTTTAGAAGAATTATGGAAGAGGTGGAAAATGGATATTTTTGCGGATATTTAAGCGTTATAGGCAAACCGGCAAGCTGAGTGGCTGACTACACATACGCGAAACTAATTGAACGATATAAATTTTAATTTTAAAGAAATATGACAATGAAAAGAGTAATGACAATTTTGACAGCATTAACGGTCATACCATTAATTGGGTTTGCTCAAAAGAAAATAACTTTTCAGGTTGAAGAATTATCCAAGCCTGAAACGTATCTTTTTATGCAACAAAGTAAAGATATTTACGAAGGACTGATATTATCGGATGTGAAAATGCATCCTCAAATCATTAAGGATGAAGGTATTGATTTTCCATTCAACATTGTAGCCCAGAGCCAACTTCCTAACAGTATTGTACATTTTGGATACCATTCATTTTTTAACGGGATGTATCAAGCATACGCCGACCACAGACCTTTTGTGCTGTCGCCCGATATGATTTGGCTTTTAATCAGTCAGGGTTTTGCACGACATGTAAACGCCAATCCGGAAGAACTGCGCCATTATTTCGTGGATTTTTCAGACAAAGTATCGTTGATCGTTGTAACAACGGAAATAACACTTGACAATCCAAACAGTCCTTGGGAAAAAGTGTTTCCCGAATTTACAAAACAAATAGCCAATCATACTGGCGAGGAATTAATCGACATATTGTCTTCAGATTTTACTACTACCACACCCATTGAAAAAGTTGCTTCCGAAATTACCATTATGGAGGCGATGGAACCGTACTTTGAATTTATTATTTATAATTGTATTTGCGGTATTCCTGAAATAACGCTACAAGGAACTCCCAAAGATTGGCAAAAAATATATGACAAAACAAAACAGCTAAGCAAGTACGATTTAGAATGGTGGACTAAAGAATTAGAACCCATATTGAAAGAATTTGTGAAAGCATCGAAAGGGAAAATAGACAAGAACTTTTGGAGAAATATGTTTAAGTATCATTCTCTAAAACAATATGGTGAACCCAAAATAATTGACGGTTGGATTGTGAAATTTTTTCCCTACGACAAAGACGGAAAACGAAATAATCTGAAAGAACTCTCAGGTAGTGAAAGATTGCCGGAAGAGATTGTAAAAGTTGATTTGAAATACATTGACGGCGAAACAGGAGTTACGACACCTTTGGAACTTTGGGCAGGATTTATCGGACTTGAACAAAACCAAGACAATTTTGCTCTAACCCCTAAAATTAGTTGGATGATTCGTAAAAAGGATGTTGACAACATTGGCCTAAAACAAAAGTTGGAATCTGACATCGAAAAATCTAGGGACTGGGGTGGTGGAATATCAATTCGGGTAAAAGAATTTCCGACAGCATTACTCTCTTTAAAAGAAGTAGAAAGTGTTACCATAGAATTTCTTGATGAGATTTTCATACCTGATGCATTTGCAAACGTTAAAGTTGAAAACTTGAAATTAACAGGCAAAATAACAGAAACAGAAATTGCGAGAATAATCAAGATGTTTCCTGACAGCCAAATAATGATAAATAGAAAATTAGTAAATGAAGACCCTACAAAAAGCAAATGGTAGAGAGGTCTTTTGAGTTCAAAATTTTCGTTATTGAGCAAATCAACAATGGACAAATTTCTGTTAATTTTGCCGCCAACAAGTACCAAGTTTCGAGAAGTGCGCTCGACTACTGGCGCAAGAAGTTAAGTAATTACAATTCAAAAAACAATGCAATGAGCTTAGAACAAGAGAACAAAAAGTTACGTGAACGCGTAGAAGAGTTGGAATTTATTTTTTACTTTAAAAGGATTGTAATAAAAATTATTTTACAAGCTTCACCACACGTTCTCCGCATTTCAAAATATAAACTCCTGTAGGAAAGTTAACCGTTTCAATACGGATTTCGCCGCTCTCAGCGGTTGTGTTCAATAAGCATTGTCCCGAAATATTATAAACAGAGATGTGGCTACCCACATCGGCTCTTACCATAATGTAATCGGCAAACGGGTTCGGATAAACAGTAAATGTACTTTCTGTTACATCAGTTATTCCTACCGTAAGGGTTCTTACGGAAATTGAAGCCTTTTCCGATTTATTGCCAACTTCATTAAATGCTTCTACTTCAATATAATATTCTGTGTTAGCCAACAATTCTGTTATAGTATAATTTGTTTCTGTTACTATTTTAACAAATGTTCCATCTACATATATATTATACCCTGCTATGGCTACATTGCTTGTTGATGCCGTCCATGAAAGTGCAATCGTTGTTTCGCTTGGAACTCCGGCGAGATTGGTCGGAGTTGTAGGATAATCCGGTGTTACGACAGGTTCTGTTGCCCCAAAATTATCCATACAGAGATAAGCAGGTGTGGTCAGCCCGTAAGCGTTTTTACGAGAACCATCTACCGAAATGGTTACACTTGTGATATTCCCAAGAACGCTTAAATCAAACCACTTCCAATCGGTTAAAATATAATGCTCCGCTTCGTTACTTGAGCGGTAGTCTGCCAAATAATATTCAACCGTTGTTCCGGTATTGCCTTTAAATATTACTTTGTAGTAATCTCCTTGTTTGAAAGGTGTTTCCAAATAATCACCGTTTACCATACTGTTGTAGGTATAAGCGGCATTGGTTAAATACACTCCGGAAATGGTTGTTGCCGCTTCTGAATGAATCACTTCAATTTTAGTGGGGTAATAGCCATCCATATCATACATAACAGCATAAATACTGCTTTCCTCTGCGCCGTGCCCCACTACCGACCTGAATTGATGGGTGGAAGATTGGTTCGGGTCAAATTCTGTTGCGGTTAGATTGGAATAGGCAAATCCACCCCAATAAAAACCAAAGTCGGTATTCGTGAATGAATAGGAGCCGCTATAGAACTTGGTGGTTTGCTCTGCATTACGCCCTTGCCAAAATGATTCAGAGGATAAGTAGTTGTCTTCAAATGTTGCGATAGCGCTTTCCCCCCGAACCAACACATCGGTATAGAGCGCTTTGCTTTGGCTGTCGCTACCGGTTACGGTTAGTTTATATTGCTGCGCAGTGGTTAATGTCACGGTAAGGATAGAGTCGGTAGAAATAATTTCGTTCATTTTGTTTCTCCATTCATACGTATAAGGATATACAGATCCTGAAACTATCGGATAGAGTTTAACTTCAGTTCCGGCAGAAACGGTAGCCCAAATTTCGGGCAAGGTGACCTGCAATGGGTAAATCTGTTTGAGCGTTTTGGCAATATCCGATGCCACAATATCCGATTCAACATTGAAAACGCTTACAAAAATGAAGTAGGCTTTATAGTTGGTTTCTTCATCCAAAGCAATAAACTTCGATATATATTCTACTCCGCTGTTCAGATTTACAACTGTGGCTTCCAACAATTCGGGTTTTGTGGGTGCTTCTTCCGATGCTTTTTTAATTATTCCGTACAAATTGCCCGATTGGTTCCATTTGGTTTTAAATTCAATAGAATTATAGGTTATGCTTCCTGTTTTTGGATAACCTTCTTCTACTTCAGGTTGAACAATAACAATTGGTTCATATTCAAATGCGCCTATGGTTGGGGTGGTTAAACTGCGGAAATTTTCATCTGCATCTTTTGTAATAAAACTAACCGGCAGAGCTGCCTTCAATCCGCCCGCTTCCATGAGGTGCAAATCAGACGAAGTGATAAATTGGGCTTGTTCCACGAAACTGTTTTGTTCTTCACTTGCGGTAGTCCAATCGGCAAAATCAGCAATTGTGTTTGTGAAATTTCCTGTATTGTAGTAGGCATTATTTTTGAAAGTTGATTTTTGATAATGTGACGTATTGCCAAAGAAGTAAATAGCCCCTCCTCCTGTTGTATTGTTTTGAAACAAATTGTTTTGGAAAGTAATATTGTCTATGGCGCCCACTGCCGTTCCATTTGTTCCGAAACAGCGACCGTTTGTGCCTGAAACATTTATGGAGTTATAGTAAAATGCTATATTCGAACAATCGGTACTTAGATAAATAGCATAAGTAGATGTATTTGGCGAATTGGTTATGCTGATGCTGTTGTTGTAAACCAATGCAGGATTTGTTGTTGTTCCTGCGGTTTCGTTGCGGAGATAGATACCTGAAGTGTATGCATTTTGCGTAAGGGTTATTTTGTTATTTCTAATAATCAATCCCCCTTTGCATCTAAAGAGGTCTATACTCCAATGTCCGTTGTTTTTACCACTGTTAGCATTGTTTATGATATTGTTTTCTATCAAAGCATCTTGTTCGCTAAGTATGTAAATATGTTTAGTATATTGGTCAATCAACGTATTGTTACGAATAATTGCACCTCTTTGTTGTGGTAGTGCAACATAGCCGGTTCCTTCAATA
>WQSU01000207.1 GCA_009787675.1 Lentimicrobiaceae bacterium | reverse complement strand
GCAGGCGGGGGGTACGATACAGTTCATGCGGGCTACAAACGTTCATATTCCCACTGCACTTTCCGCGGCGCTACACCCCCGCTTGCGCCAAACCGCCAGTTAAGCGCTGGCATTTATTTTCGTTTCATTATTTTATCCAATGTCATCTTTGTTGGCTCAATATCGCCTCCGTCTGGGTAAAAAATCCATAATGAGTTTTTGTCCCGATAGTCTAAAAATAAAATCGCCTCATTTTCGTATCCAAGTGTCAGGCAGTTGGAAAGTTCAGTAAGAGAAAACACTTCTGTATTTTCTTCTCCAAATATTTCTTCCAATGATTTTGCATAACCTTTCAATTCCGAAATTCTTAAACAGGAAGTTTCGTCAATGTTTACTGTTTCGCACAATTCTTCAAGACTATACAAATGAAATTTGTCTTGTCCTTTGATTATTGCCACTGNCGATTTGAATTTGCTACTTGTCAANTAATCAAAATATAATGTGGGTATTTCTATTTTCGACTTTTCAAGAATGACAATCAGTTCTTTTGTACTTTTGGTTTCTTTTACAACTATTTCTGCCGGATTATCAAAAGTGNTTTTCGCTTCCCATTTAACTGTGTCAAATTCAAATTGAAGTGAACACTTCGGACAATGAAGGAACATAAAAGTCATCTTCTTTTCTGTCGCCGACTGTAAAAACTCATAGTCGTATTTGCTCATTTCCTGCGGTTCAAATGTTTCTCCGCAACACCAATAATAAGGACATTTCAGTTTATTCATATTTATTCAATTTTTATTTTTTTCTTCTGTATCGCACTGTCGCCCCCGCTTGCGCTTAACGTCCCAGCGGCTTGGCGCAGGCGGGGGGTACGATACAGTTCATGCGGGACACAAACGTTCAATTCCCCACTTCACTTTCCGCGGCGCTACACCCCCGCTTGCGCCAAACCGCCCGTTGTACGCAGGCATTTGTACCTCTTTTATTCTTCTTTTTTCTTTTTCTCGTGCTGAAAAATGATATTTCGCGCGGTGCGATACTCTCCGTAAAATTCAGGGGCAGATTGCTTGAACAATACCATTAACTTATCAAGTTTGTCGTATAAAGTGCTGTCAAGTCCTGCGAACAATTGAGTGAGGTTGGTCGTTTTTTGTTTGCGTTCGCCAATGGTGTCCATTGGTTTGGCTATCAAAGCGTGAAACGCTTCTATTGCTTTTCTCAACGCTGTGATTTCCGTTTCGTAAATTCCGTAGGCTTTGAGGTCGGCGGCGTGAATGTTGATTAAATCCAAAATACGTCTCGCCAACGCAAGCGAAGCATTATCGCTCAAACGGTAAAAACTGTTTTCGCTCAATCCCTGTAAGGTAATCAGGTCTTTGTTATCGGTTGTAAAACCGATAACATACAAGGCGTTAGCCATTTTTACGCAAGGCTGTATCATTTGCGCTTCCGCCTCGCGTTTTTGCAGCGTTGAGGCGGGGACATTTACCGCACCCCGCTCTTTTTGCGTATCGCGGATATTGTTAATGTCCTTGTTCAACGCTTCTACTGCTGCCGTCATGGGGGTTAATCCTTTATACACGTCTTGGTAACGTTTTAAGGTCTCTGAAACTCGCTGTGCCATATTCAATTTGGCGTTTTGTCTATCGTTCATAAATATATTTTTAAAAATGATTATTATTCGTTTGTGAAATTATCTATTTTTCTCTAAAATTCGCCTTTGTTTCGGTGTTTATGCCTCTTACAGCAACACATTGATTGCTTACACTGACACAATTGCATGTTACACTGACACATTGGCATCTTACATTGGCGTTTTTGTTGTTTACATTCGCATTTTTATTGCTTACAATGGTGTTTTCGTTGCTTACATACGCACATTGGTTGCTTACATCGGCGTTTTCGTTGATTACATACGCACATTCGTTGCTTACATTCGCATTTTCGTTGCTTACAACTTATTTAACAACAACCCGAACCGCAACCACAACCTTGTTTTTCAGCATAAACAGTTATACTCCAAACAATAGGCTTTACATTATAGGCTGCAATTTGTTCGTCTGTAAGATAATTTTGCAAAATATCTTGGGGAAGAATGATTGGATTTTCTTTTTGCAGCGTAATATTTTTAAAGCCTGCCTGTTCAATGTAATTCAAATAATCCTTTTTACTGCTTGCCCCTGCAACGCAACCCGCATACATTTCGGCGGCTGATTGGATTTCTTCGGGCAAATTGCCTGTCAATACAACGTCTGAAATACTGAAATGTCCGCCAACTTTCAACACTCTGTAAATTTCTTTGAAAACGGCTTTCTTGTTAGGCACTAAATTAAGTACGCAATTACTTACTACCACATCGGCGGTATTGTCCGCAACGGGCATGTTTTCAATATCTCCCTCCCGAAACTCAACATTGTTAAAACCGCGTTTTTCGGCATTGATACGCGCTTTTTCAATCATTGTGGGCGTAAAATCTATGCCGATAACTTTACCGCTTTCGCCTGTTTCGGCGCGTGCCACAAAGCAATCGTTACCTGCACCGCTACCCAAATCAATAACGGTATCGCCTTTTTTGATTTTGGCAAACTGCGTAGGCAAACCGCAACCCAAACCCAAATCTGCATCGGGATTGTAGCCGTCCAAATCCTTGTAATCTTCACTCATAATGTTATACACTTCGGTTGAGCAACTGCCCGAACCGCAACATGAACAAGCGTTTGTTTCCTTGTCCTGTAAAGCAATTTCACTGTATTTTTGCTTTACCATTTCTTTTATTTTCTGTTCTTCTGTCATATTTAACTTATTTTTTTATATTGTTAAAAGTAAATAAAAGCCAAAGGCTATTAACATAATGCCGCCGGCGTATTTAATAATTACTGCAAATTTTGAGAGTAATTGTGATATTTTTCCTAATCCCAATCCCACGCCGAGCATTGCGGCGGCAATCGTTGCGCCATAGCCTAATGCGTAGAAAAATAACATTGCAAGTCCCCAAAGTGTGCTTCCTTTAAGAAACGATGCCCCCATAACAACAGGAAAAATGGGATTGCAGCACAAACTACCGAGCGAGGTTGCCCCGCCCATAACGAAACCAAATATTATTGCGCCTGCAATGCCGCTTTTTTTACTCTGAAATGTAGGCGTTATGCCCGCTATTTTGAAAGGTAAAATATCAAGTGTGTAAATTCCAAATAATATGGCGATAATTCCCGCACCAATTTTCCAATAATTTCCCATTGTTTGGCTGACTAATTCGCTTGCAAAACCAATTAAACAACCAACTGCGGACAAGGCAATAACCGTACCTAACAGAAAAAAGATGCTGCTTACGACAACGGTTTTTGTTTTGCCTGTTGAACTCAAAGTGCCTGTGTATCCTCCCACAACGCCAAGTACGGCAAAATTGCAGGCACAGGTAAAAACGCTGATAACTCCCAAGAGAAAAACTGCTGCAAGAACGACTATTCCTGCTTGGTCGGAACTTATAACTGAATTTATCCACTCTTGCATTATTCCTCTGTTTTAGATTGTGGACAACAAGTTGAATTTTCNGTTTTATCGCAGCATTTTTCGGGTGGTGCGTCTTTTTTACCGACCAATTTAACCGTTATTATCACTCCTGCTGCAAGAATGATGGCTATAAAAATGATTTTTGACCAAAGATTATTCTTTTTCTTTGGCGCACAGCAGCCGTCACTACAACCGCAATCCTGTTTTGAAATATTCTGATTTTCCATCTTGATATTTGTTATTTATTATTGTTCGTATTTCGTAAAATAACGAACATTGTATGTTGTTATTGTGTTTTGGAAAATATTTTTTTTCAACAGCATTCTTCGTTATTTATTTCTGTTAATAATGTTTCAAACATCGTTCTTGCTAACGTCCAATTTTTCATGTTAATACAATATTTCACGGACGGCAATGTAATATTTCCCTGAATAAGTCCCGCGTCTTTTAGTTCGTTTAAGTGCTGCGACAGCGTACTTTTAGCAATGGGCAACACTTCGGACATATCGCCGTGATAACAACAAATTTGTTTTGCCAACATTTGCAGAATGGCAACACGTACAGGGTGTCCCAATGCTTTGGCAAAACGTGCCAACTGTTCCTGTTCTTTTGTAAATTCTTCTTTTGCCATGTTTTTAAAAATTTTTGCAAAGATACAATTTTTATTCGTAATAATACGAACGATACTTTTGTGAAAATATTTTATTCGGGAAAATATTTTGTTATTATTCACTAAAATATTGCCGCTTTGCGGCAATAGGGCTGCGGCTTCGCCGCAGCATTATTTTCTTTTAAAACGCTGTCAAGTTGCGTGTAATTTTCCATTTTGTTTTTTTCAATTCTTGCTAATTGCACTGTCGCCCCCCGCTTGCGTACAACTTTCCTATTTCTGCATGTGCATCTCTAAAAGTTCCTTTTTCACCAATTTCTTTTTTACAAAAATGTGGGTATAATAATTTAACATATTCCCATACATACGAATGTATTTTACAATAAATTTGTGTGTATCAAATTTATTAGCCAATTTTTTTATTACTTCTTCTGCTTCTTCAATTTTAATGCTCATAATATTAATTTATTTAATTCTCTGATTTGTTATAAATACTGTGCTATGCTATGATTATTAGCAATATATCTTACTA
>WQSU01000206.1 GCA_009787675.1 Lentimicrobiaceae bacterium | reverse complement strand
CAATAAAATGGCTGGTGTTGTGCATATAATATTTCTTAAACAAAGGCTTCTCTTTCGGCTGGTTTTCTACCTCTTTTTCTGTGTAAAGCCCTAATTTAATGAGTTCTTCATCCATACGTTTAAAAACATAATCGTTAATTTTATGAATGGTCATGCCTGGTTTAAACAGCGGAATAGTTTCTTTATAAATATCTAAAACAGCTTGATAAACTTGCTTTTGGCGTGGCGTAAAATATCCGTTAACAGGAACGGTGCGCGTAATATCTGCGGCATAGTTGGCATATTCAGCGCCAAAATCCATGAGCAGCAGGTCGCCCGACTGCATCTTCTTGTCATTCTTAATATAATGTAGAATGCACGTATCGGCGCCGGCAGCCACAATAGGTGCGAAAGAGTGTCCGGTAGCGCCGCTCTTCGTCATTTCATAAATCAATTCAGCTTCAATTTCATATTCATAAAGATCATGTTTAATTGCTTTTAGGGCGCGCAAAAAAGCTTTGTGGGTAATCTCACAAGCCTTGCCGAGCGCTTTAAATTCTTCTGCATGTTTGATCATCCGCAAAGGATACAAAATGGGCGCCAAGCGTTTGTAATTATGTAACGGATACTCCTTTTTTAATCTTTTAATGAGGCGAAATTCCTGAGTAGGATGTGTAAATTTCATGCGTGGATTTTCAGGAAAATGTAAATAGATACTTTGCGAATTGATGATAATATCATGTAATTTGCTTTCCAAATCATCTGTAAACACTATGTTTTTAATGCCTGAGATTTCAGTGGCTTGCTCTTTGGTGAGGCGATGACCGTACCACACCACCATGTCGGGAGAGGGGTTCTTGATAAACAATACTTCTCGATGTTCGGGGTTGTGATGCCAGGGCGCAAGCACTAAAGTGGTCTCTTCCTGATCAATACCACACAGGTAGAGCAGTTCTGCATTTTGTTTAAACGGGAAGGTGGTGTCGCCCGAACGTGGATACTCATCGTGGGAAGTAAGAATGGCAACAGAATTTTGCTCCATTTCGCCTATCACATTTTGGCGATTGGCTTTGTAAAAATCAGAGTGTAAAGGGGTATATTTCATGTTAAAAAAATTTGAGTGCAAAGGTATAATAATATAAACAGGTGTGTCCTAAATTCAGGAACGAATGTTGAAAAATCTGTAGCATGTCAAACCAAATTTTCTTCTATCGCTACCCGCACCAATTCAGCGGTATTGGAGGTGTTGAGTTTGAGCATAAGGCGTTTTCTGTAACTTTTGATGGTTTCATAGCCAAGTTTCATACTATCAGCGATTTCTATGTTTGATTTTCCAGACACAATCAAGCGCAATAATTCATCTTCGCGCCGAGACAGAAGCAGTTTCTGGCAGTCGGGTTCTTGAAGCAATCTTTGGGTTTCTTTACACAAAAAGAGTTCGCCGGAAGCCACCGCGCGAATCCCCTCTATGATGTCCGCTGCCGTAGAATTTTTCCTGATATAGCCGGAAAAGCCAACCTCTAATGCCCGTTTGATAATGGATATTTCGGAATGGCAGGTAAGCGCAATGACTTTCAAATCAGGATAGAGGGGTTTTATTTGCAAAAAAAGATCAATACCGTTACCATCCGCAAGACTGATGTCTAACAAAAGCAGGTCAACTTTGCTTTGGGCAAGCAATTCCATACACCCAGCTACTGAAAAGGCTTTGCCTATAACGCCTGCAACACCGGATCCGTTAATAATAGATTCAAATCCTTCTGCAACAGCCGTATGGTCATCCACAATTGCCACCCTGACAAGCTCAAAATTGAAACCCGAAAGTTTAAAATTTTCCATAATTCCTAATTCTCAATTCTTAATTCCACATTAACCTCTGTCCCTACTCCTGCTTTAGAGTCAATCTGTATATCGCCTCCAAATGAAGCTACACGGGTACGGATACTCTGTAATCCCATACCTTCGGTTGCTGCTGTCGGGTCAAAACCGCAACCATCGTCTTGAACGGTAAAGGATACATTGTTGGTATCGTGAACAATTTGCACCATGATTTGGGAAGCGCCGGCATATTTCAGCGCATTGTTTACCAATTCGTAAATGCTGCGGTAGGCGAGCACTTCGAGTTTCAGGTCAAGGCGAGATTCATTGCCAAAATAGCTGAAAACGACTTGAGGGGTCATAGTGCGGCAAAACTCGTCAACAGCAGGTTTTAAGCCTGCACGGCTCAAGGTTTCGGGCATCAGGTTGTGCGACACGCGGCGCATCTCCCGAACCGAGTCATTTAATATGTCCGCCACAACGTTATACTGTTCCTCTTGCTCGCGGTTAAATCCGACAATCTGTTTCAATCTCTCCAAATGAATTTTTAGGATAGTCAATTTACCGCCCATACCATCGTGCAGGTCGCGGGCAAGCCGTGTGCGCTCCTGCACTTCGCCATCAAGAACAGATTGTGTGGCAATAATTTGCTTTTCCTGTTCCAATTGTTTAATATACGACTCGGCAAGGCGGCGTTTCTGCATCGTCCACTGCCAGAGTAAAAAGAACGCTGCCAAACCCAACAGCAATACCACGCCGCCTGCAATGCTGAGCCATATCATCAGGCGTTTTTCAGCTTCTAACGTGGCAATTTGCATCTCTTTCTTCTCGGTTTCATACAAAACTTCCATTTCTGAAATGGAGGCTTGAAAATTTTCATTTGAATATTCGTGAATGGCTTCTATTGATTTACCAAAATATATATAGGCTTTTTCACTGTTTTTCAACCATATATTAGATATTGCAATCACTTGATACAAGAGCGAATTGACATATTCAATACTTGTATCTGTTTCCAACGCCTGAAAGGCAGTTTCTTCTGCTTTTTTCCATTGCTTAAGTTTCAAATAACATTTAGAAACATTACACATTGAAGATGCTATACGATGTGAAACGTTGTTTTGTATGGAATACTCTAAAGATATCTTGGCGAATTTCAACGCTTTGTCATAATCGGGAATCACCAGCCACGCATCCGACAATCGTCCTGTTGTATTAATCATGAAACGAAGCGGAACATCCGGCAGGGAAATGAGAATGCGGTATGCTTCTTCAGCATATTCCAAAGCCTTTGGATAATCGTTATAATTGGTATAAATATCGCTTAACTGATTATAAGCGCAGGTAATACCAATAGGATCGTTATGCTCACGTGAAATTTTTTCATATTTCAAATAATAATCTTCTGCTTTCGAATAATTTCTCATTGCCCAATAAACATCTCCTATACGGCAGCAAATCTCGCCTTCTTCTTCGGGATCATCTATTTTTTCTTCTGCAATATGTAATGCTTTAAAAAAATTGTCTAACGACAAATCATATCCTCCTTTTGAATAATTGACATCTCCTAAAAGCTGAAACAGTCTCATTTCCAACCAATTTATCTCATTGCCATAATCCAATCCTTTTTTTCTCGCCTGCTTTTGCATCTCAAGCGACAGGTCGTGATAATAAAGCGCTGAATCTATTTTATTATCATAATTATGCAAATTTCCTGCATAATAATAAAACTTGGCGAGATAGAAATCATTTTTTATTTTTTTGGCAAATCGAATACCTTTCCACGAATATTCTAAAGATTTTGTAGGGTTTTCATCCAAGTTTTCATAAATAATCTTCTCATAAATTTCGTATAATTTATCGTTGGACAATGATTGCGTTTGGAGCACGCGCTCTAAGGAATCAGTGTACGCTTTTAAGGGCTGCGCCTGCAAAGGGAGGGCGGACAAAGCAAAAACAAAAGGCAACAGAAAAAAATATCGAACTGTTTCTTTAATATTTTCATGCTGTTTCATAATAATTCAATAGTAAAAGTGAATGATAAAAAGACTAAGCAAAGAAAGTGCTTTTTTTCAACCTACCCCCAAAAGCGGGTATTTTTCTGCAAAAAAAGTGTATCTAAAGCCTGTTTTTTTTTCAACTAAAATATAATTATCTCATTATGAGGATGTTTTTTTTCAAAAAAAACCCTAAAAAGGGGGTAGTTCAATGAAATTTAACCCAGTAATTTTGCAGTGTTTATCTTATATTAATCACCTAAATTTAAACATTATGAAAAAACATTACATTTTTACAAACTTCCTTTCGCGCCTTCTGCTTTCTGCTTTCTGCTTTCTGCCATTTTATATGTGGGCGCAAAACCCTTACGTTATTACGGGTAGCGACACACAGTTTACCGCCACCAATAACGGGAGTACGATAGCAACAAACAAGCCTATTCAAGAGGTGATTGACGCTATTAAACTGAATGCTTTGGGTGCAGATTGTACCATTCAGTTTGGAACCGGTGTGAGTACTATAAACACCGGAACCGCCAACATTACCTTCGATGGCGGTGCTATAGGGAAAGACTGGGGATTGGTTACCCTTACCGGAAAATTAACTTCAGCGTGCAGCGGGTATAATAAAGGACCTGTGTATCTGACAAATGGGGTTTCCATAAATAGCCAAGCGGATATTACAGGCGCTGCATCGGGCGATTTTGCCGTCACTTTTTTTACCAATTCCACAGGAACGCTTACCATTAGCGGAGGTACAGTTTTGCTTAATGCCACTTACGGAATGGCAGTTTATAATGCATCAACAGGAACGGTAAACATCTGCGGCGGCATAGTGGAGGG
>WQSU01000205.1 GCA_009787675.1 Lentimicrobiaceae bacterium | reverse complement strand
CGAAAAACCGCTATAATAATCTGATATCCAATAATTTCAAAGAACTTTATTTATAAACAACGCAACACTACTGATTCGTAATTCGAAATTGTACATCAAATACATTCTCTCCATTTTTCTTCAGCATCTCTTGTGCTTTTTGGTTTTGCATAATGCCCGTTCCAAATTCGTTGAAATCATACAAGTTTGGGGTATCAAACCAGTGTTGAATTTCCATATTAAGAGATAGTGTTGTTGTATTATCAACACCAACGAAAAATTTAAAGGGTAGTGTTACGGTAAAGTAGTTGTGTACGAATTGTGTAATCTCATGGTTTTCGTTGTAAAGTTGTCCAATTCCGGTGTGAATATTCATATTTAGCAATGCACCTTCTTTGTTCACGAACTTTCCATTGATTTGCATATAATGGTAGCCACCGCCTATAGGGTCGGGCCAAGAGAAATTACTCTCAGGAGGGTTCACAAAACGGTTGCTTTTGTTGTTGTTCTCATCCAGTCCGAACACAAACGAAATGGTAGTATAATCCCTTTCAGGAATCTCATCAATTTTCCAACGCAAACTGTTTTCTATGCTGCAATCCACGTAATGAATGCCGTCATTTTGTTTTATTTCTATTGAATTTCCATCTGTATCAATAAGAAACAGTTTTGAGATGAAATATTTTATTTCGTTTATTAGATATGGGTTTTTTGCGGCAGTGGTGTAACTGAGTTGATTGAATTGAACCGGATTTCCATCAACAGTGTGGGTGAAAAAAAATTCTATGCTTCCTTTTTCGTTCTTTTGGCAGGAGGCTGCTAACAAGAAGGGAACAATCAAGATGAAGCAAAAAGTGTTAAATCGCATTAGGTATAAAAAATCAGACGCGAAAATATAAAATATATCTACACCTACATTTTCCCCAAAGAATCATAACCCCAACCGCATCTTCAATCCCTTATACCCTTCCGTCGTCGCCTTAATTTTTTCCTTGTTACTCAACAATAGCAAGTATTGTTCGCGCCCTTGCCGCTCAATAGTTTCTATGGCATTTATATTTACAATGTAGGAACGATGAACACGCATGAACTGTTCTTCCGGCAGATGCTCGCTAAAATATTTCAAGGTTTGTTCTTTGAGGTGAACGCCTTGTAAAGTCATAATGTTTACATAGTCGCCGTAAGCCTGAAGGCACACAATTTCTGAAACGGGAATGATGCACAGTCTTTTGCCGGTTTTAACCGTGATAGTTTTTATCAACTCTTTTTTTGTTTCCAACTTATCTTCCTTTAGATCAATCACATCATCTTTTTTATCAAGTTTTCTGTTTTTTCTGTTTTCTTCATGTTGAAAGGATATAGCATAAACCAATATCCATAACAAAAGCTGCACAGGAAATATTTTTAGCAAAAAAGCGAAAACCCCTAACATTTGCGCCATGAGCAGTACGATTCCCGACACGGTGTTCAGCAAGAAAAAACCAAGTATATGCCTGTTTATGAAACGGATATATTTTGGCATTTTTTCAAAATGAACATGTCTTAAGTACAGCCATATCACTGAAAGAGAAAGTATCCAAATAATATTTCCTGCAGTAATGACAATGCTGACATGGACGAAAAATGATGGTATTAATGGATAGAATACCAACAAATTGATGATCAGCCATGAGAGGTTAATCATGATAAAACGGATTAGTGAAAAATGTCTTTTTAATCCGGACATCCTTGCTGTATTAACTTCTAATTTCCAGACTTGAGAACATACACTCGCCGTTAATGATCAGCATATCTTCGCCGGTATTAGCATTCGACGCTCTTTTGTCTTCCGTAGAGCTAAAAATACTTTTGGTATTGACTTGAACTACCCATTCGGCAGGCACCCAAATTACGCAGGCTCCAAACAATACCGACAGATCAATGTTTGCTTTTTCGTTTGTTGGGATGGTGCATTTGCGTAAGTCAATTTCTTGAGAGCCAAATAAAGTTTCAAACTTTCCGCCTTTAAAGTTTTCATTCAAATAGATTTTTTCATTGCTGCTGAACGCTACAGAACTTTTTAAATACCCTTCCTTACTTTCCTGAAAGTTTGAGCCAAACTTTTTCCATCTTCCCTCTTTTTCACAGGGGTTTTCTTTGCCGAAAATAAGTTGAAGAATGATTACTACTACAATAAATGCTACTAAAAGATACCAGTAATGCTGAACAAAACCTTCTGCCTCAATTGCTGGAAACAACTCAGGTGCTGTTTTTAATAAAATGGGAGTCCAGAAAAATGTTGAAGTTGCCATACATACAATGCCAAATACCCACTGTTTGTAAATAAGAGAAACTACAGCAATGATAAAAACAATCAGGGGCCATGTTAAAAAGGTGGTAAGAAAGACAGAGGTTAGCAGTCCTGCGTTCTTTAAAAAGAAAAAGAGAACTACGATGAGCACAATGGACCAGAAAGTGATAATTCCTTTTTTTGAATTAATAGAATGTGTGAATTTTTTTTCGTTTGTCATAATAAATGAATTTTGATTTGTTTGAAAATTTTTCGGCAAAAATAGTAGTTTTTAGTGCGATACAATAACTAAATCGGTGAAACATGCACTATTTATGGTTAAAAACGGACAAAAATTCTGTGAAGCATCTCTACATTTGATAGATTAAATCATTTTTTTATCTTTGCTGCCATTTTATTCATCAAAAAAAAAAATAATGAAAAAATTTTTATTACCTCTTCTGCTTTTTATCATACCGCAAATTTTGTTCGCCCAAATGTCAAAAAAAGAACAAAATAATGAACTCCGAAGTCATGCCAAAGAAATAAGATGGCAAGGCCAGATGGGAACACCTGCGCTACTGACCTTTCGTGATGATTTTAACATGACACGCGAGCAGGCAATTGAATACTCAAAAAGTTTCTGTGCTGCTGAAAATGTTGATTTTAAGCTTAAAAACCAACAAACGGGTAAAGATGGCAAAAACCTTTACCGCTACGTGCAAACCATTGCCGGTTACCCCGTGGAATTTTCTGCATGGCATATTCATGAAAAAAATGGCAGCGTTACGGCAGTTAATGGAGATATTGTTGATATTCAAAATTTTGATATTACTTTCTCCATCACAGAAGAGGATGCCCTGAAGGCTGCGTTGAACTACATTGGAGCAGAACTTTATATGTGGATGGATGCTGGAGAAGAGCAAAATATAAAAGATTTTTACAATGATGAAACGGCGACTTATTATCCCGAAGGCATAAAGATCATTACTCCGGTGCACCCGGATATTAAAATAAATAAATTTAGAACTGCCTATAAATTTAATATTTACTCAAAAAAACCATACACCAGAAAAATGGTTTATGTGGATGCGCAAACGGGCGAAATTCTCTTTGACTTGCCTCTTATTCATTTTGAAAATGCAGTAGGAACTGCGCATACCCAATACAGTGGAATCAGGGAAATCAACACTTATAATACTGGATCACAATATATTTTACAGGACAATACACGCGGGAACGGTATTAAAACATTAAATTGTCAAAATGGAATTAATTATTACGCAGCAGTCAATTTTACGGATGACGATAATATTTGGAATAATGAAAACCCCCAAATGGATGAATATGCCACCGATGCCCATTTTTCAACCATGTCCACATATGACTATTATTTCAATGTTCATAACAGAAACAGCATAGATGGTAATGGCTATGCTTTAGCATCGTATGTACATTTTAACCTTATTGAATATGGATATGGTAATAATGTGAATGCCTTTTGGAACGGACAATATATGACTTACGGAGATGGCGATCTCAGTCAGGGAATTACTCCGCTTACCACCTTAGATATTTGCGGGCATGAAATTACACACGGATTAACTACATTTACTGCTGATTTAACTTATGCTTATGAATCAGGAGCCTTAAATGAATCTTTTAGCGATATTTTTGGCACGTCCATCGAATTTTATGCTGTTCCCAACGATGCCAACTGGACTATGGGCGAAAAGATGGGAAAGACTTTTCGGTCCATGTCTAATCCAAAAGCCTACAATAATCCCAATACATACAAAGGACAGTTTTGGGAGTTTTCTGGCTATGACAATGGAGGGGTACATATTAACAGTGGCGTGCTCAATTACTGGTTTTATCTTATTTGTGAAGGAGGAAGTGGCGTAAATGATAATGGACATGCCTACCAAGTACAAGGCATTGGTTTGGAAAAAGCAGAACAAATTGCTTTTAAAACTTTAACCGAATATTTAACGCCCAGTTCGCAATATATTGACGTCTATTATAGTGCAATTATTGCTTCAGGTGAGTTATTTGGCGGTTGCTCTCCTGAAATACAAGCTGTTGGAGATGCTTTTTATGCTGTTGGCGTTATTACGGAACCTTTTCTTGCTACAACTTCTGCCGATTTTAAAGCATCGGCAATCGTTTTGACCACTCTTCCAGCTCAGGTTACCTTTACTAACAAAAGTACGAATGGTATCACCTATTTGTGGGACTTTGGCGATGGCACAACTTCAACTGAATCTAATCCCGTGCATGTTTATACCGAAGAGGGAAACTACTCCGTTACCCTGTCCGTGTATGGCGGTGCCTGCGGCAGCGATATCATAACAAAAGAACAGTACATTAAAATTAGCACTTCCTATATTTCTGTAACAATGCCCATTAACTCACATATTACCAAAGA
>WQSU01000204.1 GCA_009787675.1 Lentimicrobiaceae bacterium | reverse complement strand
AAGGGAAACCCATCTGGATGCCCTTGGGGTGCGTTTGCGAGATCCAAGAATAAGACGCATTATCGAATCAATTCTTGTAGGTAATAATGATCCTGAAATGGGCCGAAGCAATCCGAACGTGGAACTGGCAACCGATCTGGGGCTTATAAAATGGAACACCGAAACCGGTTTTACCGTTTCCAACCCAATTTACGAGGAAATACTCACCCGGTATCTGAATTCCGGTTACCACGACAACCTGCCGCCGCCATCATCGTGGCAATGGAAAAACAAAGACGGCACGCTTGACATGGATTCACTACTAAAGGAATTTCAGATTTTTTGGCGGCGCAACTCCGAAATATGGGAGCAAAAGTCCGATTATACCGAAGCATTCCCGCACCTTTTGCTCCAGGCTTTTTTGCAACGGATTATAAACGGCGGCGGGCAGATGGAACGGGAAGCCGCTGCCGGACGGGGGCGAATGGATTTGCTTGTCGAATACCGAAACAACAAGTTTATTATTGAAATCAAGCTTGTACATTCATGGGATACCCCAAGAGAGGTCCGGGAAGAAGGGCTGCGGCAAATTGCCATGTATCGAGACAGAGTTGCACCTGAAGCCCCTGCATATCTTGTTATTTTCGATCGGCGTCCCACAGTAAAAGAAAAACCATGGAACGAAAGGCTTTTTTGGACTAACGAAAACGACATAACCATTGCAGGATGTTAGGAAATTGCGAATAACGGAACATGAAAAGAATGTCATAATCGAGGCTGTAAAAACCGTTGATCCGGATGCCAAAGTTTGGCTCTTTGGCTCCCGTACCAATGACAATAAAAAAGGCGGGGATATTGACATTGCAATTTTTTCCGGTAAGATCAACAAAGACATTATGCAAAAAATCAAAGTCAATAGATCTATTTGCGATAAAATTGGTGAACAAAAAATAGACATTGTTACAACAAGCGATGGAAAAGAAGCTATCTTTAGGCTGGCTGTTGCAGAGGGGATAGCACTGCAATGAATCGCTTGCATGTTAATTTATTGCGAGAAAACCTTGCCGCCCTTAATTTAAGTGCCAGTTGGGTAGAACGTTCGTACAACCAAACAAGCGCAATAAAGCCAAAGGAAACGTATACACCCGAAGAATTCGACAAGCTTGAAAACCTAGCTTCGCGTTACGCAAGAACCACTGATATGTTAGTGAACAAAGTTTTGCGAAGCATAGATACCGTTGAGTTCGAGGATATCGGCACAATTATTGACATTATGAATCGTGCGGAGAAACGTGGAATAGTGTCGTCTGCCGAACTGTTGCGAACAATAAAAGACCTGCGCAACAACATTGTTCATGAATACAAAATTGCCGAAATAACGCGATTTTTTGATGATATTCAGAAGCATACCCCCATATTGCTTGAAATAATCAAGAATGTAAATGTGTATTGTGAAAAGTATTTGGCATCTAAAGAGCATAACCCCTAAAGGCTTGCCTGAAAGAATTGGGCCAACTAAGGGTGGGTATTGGCAGATAAAGCAATGAGCGCAGAATAGTACTAGGGCGGTCTTTTTGAAAAAAAATATTTTGACATGTATTCTTTTTTGTCTGACACTTTCAGATATACTGTCTGCACAGGAAGCTCTACTATCCGTCCAAGAAAACTACTACAGTTTTCTTTCATTACGCGGTTTAACAAACCGCCCAACCCTCAATTTTCGTACTTTTTCGGATTCGGTCTGGGCCATCGACGAATCGACAGACCACCCATGGATGGGGCAAAATTTAGGAACATGGCATAATTTATTCGGTAATTTTCGTATAAGAATTCATGGCCCCGAGCTATTCATGTCTGTTAATACAGCGGCACCCTACGGGCAGAACGACGGGGTGCTTTGGCAGGGGCGCGGCTTCAACAGCATGTTTAGGGGGGGCGTGAGAATCGAGGGCCACGGCTTAGAGCTCACTTTGTTACCACATGTTGCGTTTTCGCAGAATCTGGCGTTCGATTTTATACAGCCGAATTATTCAGGGCCAAACTATGCGGGCAGGGCCGAGGACTTCGGTTACTATGGTGTACGAAGTATCGATGCTCCGCAGCGTTTTGGAGACAGAGCATTTTTTGATTGGGATTTTGGCGATACGGAAATTCGTTATACATGGAGAACGCTTACAGTCGGGTTTGGTACACAGGCTATATGGCTTGGCCCAGCTCAACTTAACCCTATTATCCACTCTAATAACGCAACAGCTTATCCAAGGCTTGATATAGGTTTGCGGCGACAGGCAATTACCCTTCCTTGGCGAAACTTGCACATCGGTGATATAGAATTCCGCGCATGGTGGGGTCGTCTCTCGGAATCCGATTGGTTTGATAATGACGATACAAATAACCATAACCTAATTACAGGCTTTGCTATTGCATATAATTTTCCATCTTTTCTAACAGGGCTTACCATTGGGTTTAATAGGATTATGTTGTCCAAATGGGATACCATGAATTTTAGTTCTATATTCACGTTGTTGTGGCCTTTTATGGATGATGCCGCTGGTATTGATGAAAATGATCAAAGGGCATCAATAGTTATTGATTATCTTTTGCCGCTTGTTGGTATCAACGTCTATTTTGAATGGGGACGAAATGACTTTAGTCCAGGCCTGCATCATATAATACGTTATCCATTTCACACACAAGCATATACCTTTGGAGTAAGAAAAGCATTTCATTTTACGAGAAATTTAAAAGGAGTAGTTTTGTTAGAAACAACATATATTGAAGCCTCAAAAGATTACCTTACATTTATCCCTTGGGCTACAACTTTTTACAGTCACCATATAATTACCCAAGGGCATACTAATAGAGGACAGTGGTTGGGGGCAGGGATAGGTACGGGCGGCAATAGTCAATATTTAGAGTTCAAGTTGTATTTCCCAAGAGGATACGGCAGATTTTTCCTTCAACGAAGAAACCCTGATCTTGATTTCACTTGGTTCATGGATACTGAAGTAACACCAGGTATTCGCGAAGCCAGCATAAGAACATTTTTTGATTTTGGTATTTCTGCGCTATATCATCTTACACCTAATTTTGTGGTCTCTCCTTCTTTTGTTTTTCGAGATGAACATAATCCATTAAACAGGTCAAGGGATTACTTTAAATCAGACAGAAGGTATAATGCGCATTTTTCTATCTTGTTTAAATACATATTCTAATTCAACGGAAATTCCTATTGTAAATGCATCTGTATTTTTTTTCAAAAAATCAACTAAAAATACAATGAAGCGAGAATGCATAAATAAAATTTTTATGCAGGAAATTTTGAAAACCACTTGGAAATTATTTTGAAATGAAAAAAAAGATTAAGGTTTTACATGTCAGCATGTCATTTGAGGTGTTATCAGCGGGGTATAGGCTACATAAAGCCATTTTGCACGAAGGTGGTGTTAACAGTTATTGTATTGTTAAAAAATCACCATTGAATGATATACATATAACCAAACTTTCAAATCGAATGTTATCGAAACTGAAAATAAAAATATTATTAAGAATAAAAAAACTAACTATGAATGCATTTTATCGAAATCGTTTGAATTTGCCATTTAGTTCAGGGGATATTTCTTTTGGAGATATTATAAGACAAATAAATGTGATAAATCCTGATATTGTTCATTTCCACTGGATTTGTGGTGATTTGATAAAAATAGAGGATATTTGGAGAATTAAATCACCAATTGTTTGGTCGCTACATGACCAGTGGGGATATACTGGAGGTTGTCATGTTGTTGCAGAGAAGACGCCGCAACTTAGTGGTGAATGGCTACCTTATTGTGATTACGATGTGGACAAAATGTGTAATAAGTATACTGAAAGTTGTGGTAATTGCGGAGTATTACGGAGCAGGAGAGAGAAAGATCTTAGTTTTAGAATTTTGCAAAGGAAAAAAAAGGCGTTTGCAAAAGTAAAATCAATGACAATAATCGGGGTAAGTCAGTGGATGGCAGATTGTGCTAAAAAAAGTATTGTTTTTGCGGATAAAAAAGTAGTTTGCTTGTCAAACCCGATAGACACAGACATTTTTAAGCCTTTGGATAAAATGCAAGCTAGGATGCTGTGGAATCTGCCAAACCACAAAAAGTTGGTGTTATTCGGCGCAATATCGGCAACTTCTGTACTATATAAAGGGTATGATTTGGTAATAGATGCACTCAGGAAACTCGCCACAGAAAATGTTGAATTTATTGTTTTCGGTTCGAATGAACCAGTCAATGCGCCAAGGTTACCGTATAAGGCTAGATATCTGGGGCATTTGACCGATACTGTTAGTTTGGTGTCATTATATAATGCTTGCGATGTAATGGTACACCCAAGTATGAGAGAAGCGTTTGGACTAACAGTAGCAGAATCCTTATCTTGTGGAACTCCTGTCGTTGCCTTTGGTCATGGAGGCTTATTAGATATTGTTGACCATAAAATAAATGGTTATTTGGCACAACCTTTTAATACTGGCGATTTTGCAAAGGGTATTGATTGGGTGTTAAATAATGAAAATTATGATGAATTATGTAAAAATGCTCGTGAAAAAGTCGTCAAAAATTTTGATAATAGTGTTATAGTAAAAAAAATGCGTAACCTTTATGAAGAGGTTATTTTAGGTTCTTCGCTGAATTGAATGGGTAAAAAAATAAAGGTAAACTGACAATGGGGGTAAGTTTACAATGGAAAAAGAACTATTCAGTANAGCATTGGG
>WQSU01000203.1 GCA_009787675.1 Lentimicrobiaceae bacterium | reverse complement strand
TGGGCAATATCAACTCTTTTTTGGCAAAAGAGGCTGATGTGGTGCTCAACTGTTCGGTAGAGCGCGAGGCGTGTCCCAACAATTTGGCGCCCACGTGCAGTTCCACCGCACAGTTGGCAATGGGCGATGCTTTGGCAAGCTGTCTTATTGAGTTGCGAGGCTTCACCCCTGAAGATTTTGCCAAATATCATCCGGGTGGAATTATTGGTAAACGTTTGTATATTAAAGTGAAAGACCTCTATAAATTCAACGAAATTCCGATGGTTTCTCCAAACGCGCCCATGCCGGAAGTGATTTTAGAAATTTCGGGAAAACGACTTGGCGTTACGGCAGTTATGGAAAACGGGAAAATAATTGGCGCCATCACAGATGGCGACTTGCGCAGAATGCTCCAAAAAAATCCCGATTACACCCACCTTTACGCCAAAGACGTGATGACCCTGCAACCCAAAACCATTACCGAAGAGATCTTAGCCGTTGAAGCATTGGAAATTATGAAATCGAAAAACATCACCAACCTCTTTGTTGTGGACAGTTTGGGAAGATATTTGGGGGTGCTGCATATTCATGATGTGGTGAAGGAGGGGATTGTGTAAAATAACCTAGCCCCCATTGACAATCTCAGTATTTTCTTTACCACTTTTTTTTCTTTCCTAATTCTAAAAGAACTACTTACCCGAAACAGTAATCATCGGTGCTTTGCTCATTTTCGCAGGAGGTTTGGTGATGATTTGGAAATAAATGGCAGCCGATTTTTTTTGTCGGTGTATTCCAAAAAATCGTGTTTCTTTGCAGGGTTTTTAATAAGATAATTATATGCCTAAGAAGGAGACAATAAATGTAAAAGGAACAGAGATCGTATTGTTCACAAAAAAAAACGAAGAATATATTTCACTTACAGATATTGCAAAACACCGAGACCCAAGTAATCCTTCACAGATAATCAGCTTGTGGCTAAGAACTTATAGCACGATTGAGTATTTAGGACTTTGGGAAATGCTAAACAATACGAATTTTATACCCCACATATATGAGGGGTTTAAAAATGAGTCTGCGAAGCCACACTTTTGGATGTCACCTCAAAAATGGATTAACGAAACAGATGCCATTGGCATGATTTCTAAATCTGGACGTTATGGAGGAGGAACTTTTGCTCATTCTGACATAGCCTTTAAATTTGCAGCATGGATTTCTGCAGAATTTGAGCTCTATCTCGTTACAGAATTTAAGCGATTGAAACAAGACGAGCAACGCCGCCTATCCCTCGAATGGAATTTGCAGCGCACACTATCAAAAATTAATTACCATATTCATACAGATGCTATTAAAGAGCATATTATTCCAAATATCGTTACCAAAGAACAAATTACCTATACATACGCCGAAGAAGCAGATCTGTTGAATGTTGCTCTTTTTGGCATGACAGCAAAACAATGGCGAGACGCAAACCCCGATTTAAAAGGCAACATTCGCGATTATGCCACTTTAGAACAGTTAGTGGTGCTTTCGAATATGGAAAGCATTAACGCTTTGCTTATTCAGCAGCAACTCACGCAGGGCGAACGGCTTGTGCAACTCAATAATGTTGCGATTACGCAAATGCGGTCGCTGCATGCAAACCGGCGAAATGTGTCGGTAAAAGATGTGAAAACTACAGAACAATGTAAATTATAGTTTCTTATTATCAACAAAAAATACATTTATGAAAAAATCCATCCTTTTCCTCATCGTAGCCTTTTTTGCTACATTTTCAACGCTTAACGCGCAAAAACAATTCAAATACGAAACGGTTCCCAACGATCCATTGAATGCCCGTATTTACAAATTAGACAACGGGTTAACCGTGTTTCTAACGCAATATAAAGAAGCCCCGCGCATTCAAACCTATATCGCGGTGAAAGTGGGGAGCAAGAATGACCCTGCAGAAACCACCGGCTTGGCGCATTACTTTGAACACATGATGTTTAAAGGCACGCCCGACTTTGGTACCACCGACTGGGAAACAGAACGAGCCTATCTTGAAACCATCGAAGAGTTGTTTGAAAAATATAGAACACTGACAGATGAAGAGGAACGCGCCTCTTTGTACAAAATTATTGATAATCTTTCGTTTGAAGCCAGCAAGCTGGCAATTCCAAATGAATACGACAAGGCGATGAAGTTTATTGGTTCGCAAGGTACTAACGCCGCTACTTCAAACGATTATACTATTTATCTTGAAAATATCCCTTCCAATCAGTTGGAAAACTGGGCAATGATTCAGGCAAACCGTTTCGATAATCCTGTTTTGCGCTTGTTTCATACTGAATTAGAGACTGTTTATGAAGAAAAAAACATGTCGCTTACAAACGATAACCGCAAAGCCACCGAAGCCATTCTGTTCGGCTTGTTTCCCAATCACCCTTATGGACAGCAAACCACGCTGGGCGAATCGGAACATTTGAAAAACCCTTCCATGAAAAATATTCGCGAGTTTTATGGAAAATATTATGTAGCAAATAATATGGCAATTGCCATGTCCGGCGATTTTGAATTTGATGCCGCCATCGCTACTATCGACAAGTATTTCAGTAAGTTAAAAAGCGGGAAAATACCTGAATTGGCTTACAAGGGAGAAACAACTATTAACCAACCTGTTATAAAAGAAATTATGGGTTTGGAAGCCGATTTTCTCAATATGGCATTTCGCGTAGATTTGCCTGCAAACGATCCTAAAGTATATGTTTTAAATATGTTAACCCGTGTTTTAGCTAACGGAAAAGCCGGCTTAATTGATTTGAACCTGAATCAAAAACAAGCTGTAATGGGCGCCGGTGCAGGCGCTTTCGTGTTGTGCGACAATTCCGCATTGTTCTTAACCGGAAAACCCAAAGAAGGACAAACGTTGGAAGAAGTACGCGACCTGTTGTTAGAACAGATTGATTTACTGAAACAAGGAAAATTCAGCGATGCCCTTTTAACCGCTGTCATCAACAATATGCGCTTATCGGAAATGCGCCAGTTGGAGAGCAATGCCTCACGCGGCAGGATGATGTACAACGCTTTTTTAAACAATATTTCATGGGCAGTTGCCTCGCAATCAATTGCCAATTATTCAAAAATTACCAAAAAAGATATTGTTGATTTTGCGAATAAGTATTTCAAAAACAACTATATTATTGTGTATAAACGACAAGGAACACCTGCAGAAGTAACCAAAGTGAATAAACCCCCAATTACCCCCATTCACATTAACCGCGATGCTGAATCTGATTTTATGTTAAAAATGAAGAAAAATAAAGTTGCCGGCATTGAACCCGTTTTTATTGATTTTAAGAAAGATATGACCATCATTCCTCATAAGGATTGCGACATTTATTACATTAAAAATAATGAAAATGAAACTTTTAATTTGCAATTCCGCTATAAAATAGGTGAATTGAACGACTTGCGCCTGCCCTTTGCCACCGATTATATTGAATATTTGGGAACTTCAAAAATGAACGCAGATAAAATTCAAGAGGAGTTCTACAAATTGGCCTGTACTATGAACTTAGCTTGCAGTGACGAATACACAACGCTTACATTGAGCGGTTTGAGCGATAATTTTGAAGCTGCTCTACAACTTACCATTTCGGTAATGAAAGATGCACAACCCAATGCAGAAGCCCTGCAAAATTTGATTTCCGATGCGTTGAAAGCACGAAAAGATGCCAAAAGTAACCAAAATGCCGTTCAAAACGCACTGCGCAGCTACGGCGAATTTGGTCCTGCCTTGGCAAAACAGATTCTTTCGGAGGAACAGCTTAAACAACTTTCTCCCAATGAATTAATTGGTCTTATAAAAGATTTGTTAAATGAAAAACCTGAAATCTATTTCTACGGCAATCTCTCGGCAGAAGATTTTAACAAAGTTTTATTAAAAGATTATAAAATGCCAAAGCACTTTAATGAGCCGGCGCATGGTTGTATTTTTGAACGCCTTGCGGTAGCCGATAACAAAGTTTATTTTGTGCATTACGACGCCAAACAAGCACGCTTATATACCTATTCCGACGGCTTGCAATTTAATATCAATGAATTACCTACCATAAACATGTACAATCAATATTTTGGCGGAAGCATGAATGCCATTGTATTTCAGGAAATGCGTGAAAAACGCTCTTTGGCATATACTGCGCGATCAAGCTATATGCCTGCCAATGAGGTAGAAAAGAACAATTATAATATGTCGTACATTGCTACGCAAAACGATAAAGTGATTGACGCATTTGAGGCTTTTAACGAGTTGTTTAATGAAATGCCCCAATCGGAAGCGGCTTTCAATTTGGCAAAAGAGGGCATCATGCAAGCCATTGAAACAAACAGGACACAGAAAACTGCCATTTTCAATGCGTGGCGCAATGCGCAAAAAATGGAAATTGACTATGATATCAACAAAGTTTTATACAATGCATACAAAAAATTTACATTAGCCGATGTGGTGAACTTTAACCATAAGTATGTGAAAAACAAAAAGAAAATCTATATGATCGCGGCTAAGGAAAGCGATATGGATTTTAATGAATTGCAAGAAAAATTTGGCACTGTAACAAAATTAACTTTAGAAGATATCTTTGGATATTAATGACTTATTCAGAAATTTTAGACTATATTTTCCAATCTTTCCCGATGTATCACCGCATTGGAAGCGCGGCATACAAGGAAGGATTGGAGAATATTGAATTACTTGCCGAAATGGCAGGTCATCCCGAAAAGAAAATCAAAACCATTCACATTGCCGGCACGAATGGAAAAG
>WQSU01000202.1 GCA_009787675.1 Lentimicrobiaceae bacterium | reverse complement strand
AAAAGGTGCTGTCTAATTGTTGACGCACTTCCTGCGCCTCGTCTGCGTGTGTGCAGCCCATCACCCCGCCGATAGAAGAAAAACCGCATTTTCCAAGATAATCTTTCCCTAATGCATTTAATTTTTCACCCACCACATTATACACGCGTTTTTCAGCATCAACAGATAAATATTCAATGTCTTTGGCGCCCTCGTTAGAAGTTCTGATGAGCACAAAAAGCCCCTTTTCGTTGTTTTGTACAAAAGGCAAAAAAGGTGCAATGGTGTCCATGCCCATGTAGGGGTTGATGGTCATAAAATCGGCTTCAAAATCTCCTGAGAAATGTGCTTTGGCATACATTTCAGCAGTTTTGGCGATGTCGCCGCGTTTCACATCGGCAATGATAATTGCTTTGCGTTCGCGGAGGTAGGACAATGTTTTTCGGTATGCTTCCAAACCTTGCATTCCAAATGCTTCGTAATAAGCAATTTGCACTTTGTAACATGCAGCAACATCCATGGTGGCGTCGATAATCTGTTTGTTAAACGAAAAAAGCGCATCACTGATATGGGAAAACGCTTTTAAGAAATGAGGCGGAAGATATTCATAATCTGTATCTAAGCCTACGCACACGTGTCCTTTGGCAGCGATGTGCAGAAAAAGTTTGTCTATTATCATAGCTGAAATTTTTTTATAGTTTTTTTAATTGTATTCGCATTACCGTACCTCGACCTATAACGGAAGATTTTACAAACAATTTTCCTTTATGATATTGTTGTATAATTCTTTTTGCCAAAGTTAATCCGAGTCCCCAGCCCCTTTTTTTCTTAGTATAGCCGGGTTTGAACACCAAACTAAATTCGTTGGACGAAATTCCCTTGCCCGTATCGCTTACATCAATATAAAAATGTTTTTCATCTTCCAATAAGTCAATAATAATTACACCGTTACCATCCATGGCGTCAACAGAGTTCTTGCATAAATTTTCAATGACCCACTCAAAGAGATATTTGTTAATGGGAAGACTAAAATTGGTCAGGTTATTGCGGTTGATTTTAATGGTAACTTTTGAAGATATTCTTGATTGTAAATACTCTACAAATTCTTCAATAACGGTAGCGACATTTTCAACCACGAGTTCAGGTTCTGAGCCGATTTTAGAAAAACGCTGGGCAATCGTCTCTAAACGATACACATCCTTGTCAATCTCTTTTATAATGGTAGGGTCAACTTCCTGTTCTTTAAGTAATTCACTCCATGCTAATAAAGAGGAGAGGGGGGTGCCCAATTGGTGCGCCGTTTCTTTTGACATCCCTACCCAAACTTGATTTTGCTCCGACCTGCGAGCAAAACTGAGAATAAGGTAGCCTGCCATAATAAATATTATTATGATAATATATTGTACGATAGGATAATAACGAAGTTTTGTGAGCAAAGGAGATTCATCATAAAGCACATAACAATACCCAAGATTATGAAGTTCAATCTTTATGGGTTCATGATGAGAGCGAAAGTGTTTAATGAGTCTGTTTTGCGCTTCGGGAGTTGCAAGGTCGGCAGAATCAACCATGCCATGCGTAATAATGGTTTTCATGGAGCAATTGGTAACGATTACAGGAACAGAGGCGTTGTTGATCACAATTTCCTGCAGGTAGGATTCTATTAAATTATCAATTGCGGTACGCAGATTGGTATAAATCTTGGATTCTTTGTAATACAGAATGTTGTAATTGTCTTTATAGTAATTAATAATCAAACTGTCAAATTCTGACTTTTTTTTGCCAAGTTCGTTGATATGTTTCAAGTTCAAAATATCCTGATCTGCATTAGCCGTCCAGTTAATATTGCCTTCTTTATCTGTTTCTATGGAAGGAATTGTTGAATTTGAGGAAATTATATCTAAATATAATGAAGGCACTTCTTCATCTAATGAAGTTTCTAATGTTTTTTGCATGGCTTTTGCCAGCAGAGTGGCGCGTTTTCCTTCCTCAATCTTAATAGTTTCAAAGAACGTTTCCATGTGAGAAACCAAGTTTGCCTTATAGGTTATTGCATCTGCCCATACGCTCACCTTTCTTCTTTCTTCTATCTTTATTTTATTAATTAAAGTATTAGTATATAATATCATTGCAAGGAATACAATACTTGCCATAATAAAAAGAGCCCAATTCCATCTTTTGCTACTGCCAATTTTTCTTCTCATAATTCATTAATCCAAATAGTTCCATTTTGAAGTAAACATATCAAGTTGTTCCGATATAACAATGTTTGAACAACGTTAAAAATAGGAAGTTGTTGTTTTTCAGAATTTAAAACTTTATAATTGTAAATAATTACCTCGTCGTTATTTGTATAATAGATTAGTTCAGGGGTAACCTCCACCGAATTAGAAGTAATAATAGGGATTAATTTATGGAATGTTCCGAAAGCGTCAAATAGATAGATGCCGGTTTCGGGGTCATGAAAAGCCAAACTTTTCTCCTCCAACTCAATCATTTTCTGTGGATTAAAAGAAGGAAAATTTATTGGGGTTCTTGATATCTCCTTCATATTAAAATCTAAAGTGATAAAAGACCTATTGGCATTATCATAAAGATGCATCTGATTGCCAGCAGAATAAGAGGCTAACGATATGGTAAAATAGCCGGCATCATACAAAGAAACAAAATTGTTGATTTGGGCAAGTTGCTCGTTTAAGAAAATGAGCGTTCCGGCATCTTGATAAAACAACATGATTTTCATGGGGTTGAATACATCAATAGAAGATATTACGCCCAATTTAAGGTCTGAGTAGCTGTATAATAATTTTCCTTGGGGGGAGAATTTAGACAATTGTGTTTCTTTTACGGCATAGATATTTCCGTAGGGGTCTATTTTAATAAAATCGGCAGTTACATTGGGAATTTGCGTTTGTGAAAAAACAAAGCAATACGTTGAGCATAAGGTGCAAACTATGAATAGTCGAAACAACTTCATCAGGTTGTTAATCGTTTTAAAATTTCAAAATAAGATTCTTCTATTTTACCCATATCGCGTTTAAAACGGTCTCTATCTAATTTGTTTTTGGTTTCTTTATCCCAAAAACGTGCAGTATCGGGCGAGATTTCATCGGCTAATAGAAGATTATGCTCTTCATCGTATCCAAACTCTAATTTCATATCAATGACATCAATACCGGCATCATCAAAAAGTTTTGTAACAATTTGATTGGTCTTTATAGAAAAGTGATAGATTTTTTGCAGTTCTTCGTAAGAAATAATATTCAGTGCCACAGCGTGATGCTCATTAATAAGGGGATCGTTTAAGAAATCACTTTTCAGGCATATTTCAAAAATTGTATTGCAGGGACGAAAACCCTCTTCCATATCCAATCTGCGGGCTAATGATCCGGCGATTACATTACGTACGATAAACTCAAGTGGGAATACTGAAATTTTCTTACACAGTTGGGCTCGATCATCCAAACGTTTTACAAAATGTGTTTTTATTCCATTTTCTTCAAGCGTTTTATAGATAATTTCTGAAATCTTATTGTTTAATATGCCTTTATTTTGGATAGATGATTTTTTTATGCCGTTATAGGCAGAAACGTCATCCTTATACAAGATAACTACCAACGAAGGGTCGTCGGTAGTGTAGAGTTGTTTGGCTTTGCCATCAAAAAGAAATATTCTCTTTTCCAATATTTTAATTAATTGTAAAGCGAATTGGAATTTGAAAGAATGTACGTACAGGTTTTCCCATTTGTTTTCCCGGTTTCCATTTTGGGAGCATTTTAACAACGCGAATGGCTTCCTGATCAAGTTCGGGATAAACGCCTGCTAATACTTTAACGCCACTGATACTTCCGTCTCTTTCTACTACAAATTCAAGATGTACGGTACCTGCGATGTTGTTGTTGCGGGCTACTTCAGGATATTTTAAGTTTGATTGAAGAAATGCGTACATATCTTCAAAACCGCCAGTAGGTTCTGGCATCTCTTCCACAAAACGCAGGGGCGGCGTGTTGTCCACTTCTTCTTCTACTATGTCAATAGGAACATACTCTTCTATCGCCATATCCAAGTCAAAATCCTGACTAAAGTCAAAGTCTGTGTTTACTTTGATATTATCTTCAACAATTTTGAGCATAACTTCCGCTTGTTGAGCTACAGGTGGAGGCGGAGGCGGGGGGGTTGGGTCGGTGGCAATAACATCTTCGTCCATCACAAAAATAGCTTCCTCATCTTGGATGCTTAAATCTTTTGACATGTCGCTAGTAGCATAAAGTTCAAAGCCGGCGTAAACTAAAGCAAGAACTACAACAAACCCGATAAAAAGGAAGGTATTCCTTCTTTTTTCAAGGTCACCTTTTTGAGATTTTTTTTCTATCATAATAATTATTCTTTAATGTTGTTTTGACTAAAAATTCAATGGCTGCAAAAATATTATTTTTTAGATATCCAGTATCTATTTCTATAAAATTTTATCAAATGTACAATGTTACTTGATTATGAAAGAAATAGGGATATTGTATAAACAACGAACAGGTTTTCCCAGTTGTTCACCAGGTTTCCATTTGGGAAGCATTTTCACAACGCGCATGGCTTCCTTGTCAAGTTCGGGGTGAACGCCGGCTTTTATAGTTACATTGCTAATACTTCCATCTCTCTCTACCACGAACTCAACAAGCACTGTGCCTGCAATGCCGTATTGCGATACCTGAGGATATTTTAAATTTGCTCTAAGAAATTCATACATGCCTTCCATGCCTCCTTGTGGCTCAGGCATCTTTTCAGGAAAGTGAATCGGCGGTTGCTCATCAACTTTGTCATCTATAATGGG
>WQSU01000201.1 GCA_009787675.1 Lentimicrobiaceae bacterium | reverse complement strand
TTTTCGCTCGCGTCACCCATTTTGGGTGACGCAAAATCTTTAAATCATTAATTCAGAAACTGTTATAAATTTAACTTTTTGAAAGTGTCGAAGTCAGGAGAACAAACGGAGCTCTTGCAATAGACCTTAATAATTTTATTGACGGCTTTTACGCCCCCACAGGTGGGCTTACTTTTGATAATGTTACTGTTCCTGTGAAAGGAGGATTCATTACACTTGATCGGATGAAAGTTGTATCCAGTGAAGCCACTCAAGGGCTTATGTATCATTGGTTCAGCGGAGGAAATGAACTAACGAGAGGCGATGGTTCTGTATTTCATAGCTATAAAACGAATTCGTCAAAAAATATTAATGCGAGAAGTCCTCTTGAAGCACTTCTAATTTCAGTTCCTGCTAAATATAATGAAAAATTCAGAAAATCATATTAAAAATGAAACACTTAATTATTTTTCTGTTTTCCATTTACACTTGCTGTAATCTATATGGACAATTGGATACCATCAGATTATCCGAAATGAAATCTGATGATGTATTCATTATTGCAGATAGGGAAGATCTAATCAAACTCTTTGGAATTCCTAGTTATATAGAGGAAGAACGGCAATTTGACTGCTATACAAGATTTGTTCATTCAACCGATAAAGACACTGTATTTTATTTTAATAGTTTGACATATTGGAAAAATTATGAGAATGTAATGTCATATATTGAAAAAAATGGGAAGATCCGTTTAACATATTTTGATTTTAAAATCAATAAAAATGCCGTAATCTATACTCCAAAATTGAAATTGCATAGAAATTTAAAGTTATCTGATGTTAAACGAGCGTATAACTATACGGATGAAGATATTGGGAAAAGCATCGCCTTCGCCTTTTCTACCGCCTCCGCAAAAACATCAATCTCTTCAAAACTATTGTAGAATGCGAAGGAAGCCCGCACCGTTCCGGGAATGCCAAATTTGGTCATGATGGGCTGGGTGCAGTGGTGTCCCGTGCGCACGGCAATGCCAAACTGGTCTAAGATTGCGCCCACATCGTAAGGGTGGATACCTTTGAGGTTAAACGACAGGATAGCGGCTTTGCGGGGCGCCGTTCCAAAAAACTCAATCCCATCTATTTGAGAGAGCTTTTTAAAAGCGTATTGAAACAGTTCCTGTTGATAAGCGGCAATTTTTTCAATGCCCGCAGTCTCCATATATTCAATGGCGGTTTTTAGCGCCACCACGTCGCCCACATTGGGCGTTCCCGCTTCAAATTTATAGGGAAGTTCGTTATAGGTTGTTTTTTCAAATGAGACATGCTGCACCATTTCGCCTCCTCCTTGATAGGGTGGCATTGCATTAAGCCATCGTTCTTTAGCATACAATACGCCCACGCCCATTGGGGCGTACATCTTATGCCCTGAAAATGCAAAAAAATCACAATCCAAAGCCTGCACGTCAATTTTTTCGTGCGACATGGCTTGGGCGCCATCAACCAAAACAGGGATCATTTTTTTATGCGCTTTTTGGATGATGAAGTCAAGGGGATTGATGGTTCCCAACGTGTTTGAAGTGTGGGTAACCGCAACCATTTTTGTTTTATCCGTAAGAAATTCATCCAGCAAATTGACGCAAAGTTCGCCGTTTTCGTTGAAAGGCAATACTTTTAAATGCGCTTTTTGTTCTTCACAAACCAACTGCCATGGAACGATATTGGAGTGGTGCTCCATTTCGGTAATAAGCACCTCATCGCCCTCTTGAATAAAAGTTTTTCCGAAAGATGAAGCCACCAGATTAATTGATTCCGTTGTGCCTCTTGTAAAGATAATTTCCTGATTTGAAGGTGCGTTGATATATTTTCGCACCGTTTCCCGCGTTTCTTCAAACAGCGCCGTAGCTTCCTGACTTAACCCATGCACGCCACGGTGAATATTGCTATTGCAATGGGCATAATAATGCGACAACGTATCTATCACCTGTTGAGGTTTTTGCGTTGTCGCTGCGTTGTCAAAATAAATTAAGGGACGATTATTTATCGTTCTATTCAGAATCGGGAAATCGTCACGGTTCATTTATTAAACTATTCTTCAGTTTCATCTGCAACTTGCTCGGTGTTTGTATCGGTAGGCGTATCGCGTTTAAACTCCTGTTTGGTCATAAAGGCTACAAGCAAACAAAGCACCATGATAGCGCCTGCTAATGTCCAAGTAGTTTTTTCCAGAAAGTCTGCGGTTTTGCGCACACCCATCACTTGGTTTGAGCCAGCAAAATTGGAAGCCAAACCGCCACCTTTTGAGTTTTGAATCAATACAAAAAAGCCTAAAACGAAACAAGCTAAAATGATTAAAATGATGATAAGGGTCAACATATTAAATTCTTTTTTTTAATAATTACTATCTTCTAAATTGTTATTGCTTACTGAATTTTTTACTTTTTCAATAAGGGCTGCAAAATAAGTATTTTTTTCGGGATAATGCACTATTAATTTTTTAATCATTTGAATGGCTTTTCCGCTATAGCCTTGGTCTGCGTAAACCATTGCCAATGTTTCACTTATAAATTCAATATCTTCAATTTCACCGAACTCTGCCAAGTTAATATCCGCATTATGTTTGCTCGGATCGAACTTAATTTTGGGAATATTTTGCTGTAATTGCGCCGCCAAAAACGCAATTTCATCAATTTTATCTTCCTCCGTTTCATTCGCTGTAAAATATTCCAATTTGCAATTATGAAACTCACTGCGATTTAGAATAGAGAGTAGCAGTTTTGATTTTACCGCTTCATAAACTTTAGGACTTTTTTCTTGTAACATCTTCAAATAGAAGAATGTAACAAAGTGTGAGGCGGGATATTTTTCATGATATTTCTGTAGCAATGCCAATTGAGACTCCGGCTCAATTGGAAAGTTTTCAAAGAATTTGTTGATTTCAATTTTTTTCATTCTATATTACCAGTTTACAAACGCCTTATTAAAAATATCTTCTGTTAAAGCACTCACAATTTCCTGCATTAAACCCGATTCTACATTGGTAAAATTGAGTGCACTTGAGTAGTCGGAATAACGTTGAAATGTTTGATCAAAATTCAATGTTTCTTCAAATTTATTTTTAAAAGTAACTCTAACAGAAATTGTTAGTCTGTTCATCGCAGCTTTATCATCTCCTTGCAGCGCAATGGGAGTGATGGTATAGTTGGTTATTGCGCCCTCAAAAACGTAATCCGCATATTTCAAATCAATAATAGTTAACGGCGTCTGGCTCTGAATCTTATCTTTCAGTGCAGTAGTAAATTCTTGACTTAAATTCGGATTTATCAACGAGGCATTATTAGGAAAGGTAGCCACATACACTGTTTTAGCATTCGGATTTACCGACCCGCCCGTCAAAGAAAAATGCACCCGACAACTTCCAAAAACGAAAACACACAACAGCACAAAAGCAAACAGAACCCCTCCCCTTCTTCTTTCTCCCTTTTGCCTTCTACCTTCTGCTCCAATAAGACCTAATTCCTTATATTCCATACTCTTTAATTTTACGGTACAACGTTCGTTCTGATATGCCGAGTTCTTTTGCGGCAGCGCTGCGGTTGTTGCCAAAAGTTTCAATGGCTTTTTGAATCATCTCTTTTTCAATTTCATTTAAAGATAAGGATTTTGTGGATTGTTCTCCTTCGCCGGTATCAGTTTCTTCCTGAATTTCAATAGGTTGATAGTCTTGAAATTTCACCGTTTTAGCTTCGGGGAGGCGTGTTTTACTGCTTTTCAGTTCATAAACCAATTGTTTAAGTTCCGCCACCTCTTTTGTTAAATCGGTAAGAAATTTATAGATAAGCTCACGTTCAAAGAATTGCGGTGGTGCCTCTCTATCGCTTACCACCAAAGCAGGGAGGTTGGAAACGCTGGGGGCTACGAGATATTGAGTGAGTTTTTCGGCAGTAATCACGCGCTCTTTTTCAATGAGCGACATCTGTTCCGTAATATTGCGCAACTGCCTTACATTGCCGGGCCAATCATATAGGGAGAGTGTTTCTTTGGCATCGTCGGTGAGTTGCAGTGGCGGAATTTGGTATTTGAAAGCAAAATCGGTAGAAAACTTGGTGAACAGCAAGAAGATATCCTCTTTTCTTTCTCTCAGCGACGGGATATGTATGGGCACCGAGTTTAAGCGATAGTACAGGTCTTCTCTGAATTTTCCTTTTGCAATTTTCTCAGCAATATTCACATTGGTAGCGGCAACTACGCGCACTTTTGTTTTTTGCGGTTTTGAAGATCCCACCTTAATAAATTCGCCGTTTTCCAGCACGCGCAACAGGCGCACTTGCGTAGAGAGCGGCAGATCGGCAACTTCATCCAGAAAGATGGTGCCGCCGTCGGCAACCTCAAAATAGCCTTTACGGGCTTCTGTGGCGCCAGTGAATGAGCCTTTTTCGTGTCCGAACAGTTCAGAATCTATAGTTCCTTCGGGAATGGCGCCGCAATTTACGGCAATATACTGACCATGTTTGTAGGCGCTGAAATCGTGAATAATTTTGGGGAAACTCTCCTTTCCCACGCCACTTTCTCCGGTAATGAGCACCGACAAATCGGTAGCCGCCACCTGCACGGCAATATGAATAGCATGATCTAAAGCAGGATCAAAACCAATAATGCCAAAACGTTGTTTAATAGAAATGAGTTGTTTATCCATTTTTTTAAAAGCTGCGCAAAATAACATAAAAAATGGTATGATTACCATATATTTAGTCGCTCCTTACGATTCAAATTTTCGACATAATGTATCGCACGCGCATTTTCAACAGGTAGGCTAATAAGAAAACTGA
>WQSU01000200.1 GCA_009787675.1 Lentimicrobiaceae bacterium | reverse complement strand
CGGCAGCCAATTTCACACGCGCCTTACCATCTAACGTAGGGATATCAACACTACCGCCGAGCGCTGCCTGCGGAAATGAAATGTAATAGTTTAAGTACAAGTTGTTTCCTTCACGTTCAAACAGATCGTGCGGATTTTCCTCAACCACTACAATGAGGTCGCCGTTGATGCCGCCTCTTGGGGCAGCGTTTCCTTTTTCGCGCATAGAGAGTTGCATTCCTTCTTGCACACCGGCAGGAATGGCAATGGTAACCACCTCTTCGCCCATTACAGTTCCTTTACCATGACAGTTAGGGCAAGGATTTTTGATCACTGTACCTTCACCGTGACATTGGTCGCATACAACTGCCTGTTGCATCATGCCAAACATGCTTCGCTGCTGATGGATCACGTGCCCAGAGCCATTGCATCTGGGGCAGGTAATAATGTCGGATTTGCTGGCAGCGCCTTGTCCGTGGCATTGCGGACAAGCGATCTGTTTTTTTATTTTAAGTTTTTTCTCCGTATTAACGGCAATCTCTTCCATCGTTAACTTAACTGTAATGCGCAAGTTAGAGCCTTTGCGCACCCGTTGTTGTTGCTGATGTCTTCTGCCGCCACCGAATCCACTGCTGAAGCCGCTGAAGCCGCCGCCAAAGCCGCCTAGTAGGTCTCCAAAGCGTTCAAATATGGATTGCAAGTCAAAATCAACGTCAAAGCCTCCGCTGGAAGCGCCGCCCATGCCTGCGTGTCCGAATTGGTCGTATTTTGCACGTTTGTCTGGGGAACTTAACACATCGTATGCTTCGGCGGCTTCTTTAAATTTTTCTTCAGCCTCTTTGTTTCCCGGATTTCTATCCGGATGAAACTCCATCGCTTTCTTCCGGTAGGCTTTCTTCAACTCCTCCTGCGAAGCATTTTTCTCCACGCCCAGAATTTCGTAATAATCTCTTTTCATTTAGTTATAGGTTTATGGGTGTATGGGTTACAATTAAAAATCCTCTTAATTTCTAATTCTTAATTCCTAATTCTCTAATTCGCTACTACCACCTTTGCAAAGCGTATCACCTTGTCTTTTAGTTTGTATCCTTTTTGAGTAACGTCCATTACTTTGCCTTTGTCTTCTTCGTTTTGAGCGGGGAAGTGGGTGATAGCTTCGTGCAGGTCAGTATCGAAAGTTTCGCCCAAAGCTACGATTTCTTCTACTCCAAAACGTTTTAGGATTGCCAGTAATTTATTGTAAATCAGTTCAAAGCCCTCTTTTAAAATGGAAATTTCTTCCATATTTTGATTGTGTTGGATGGCTCTTTCAAAATCGTCAATCACAGGAAGTAAATCCAAGATTACTTTTTCGGAGGCGGTGGCAATTAGATCAACTTTTTCTTTGTTTGTCCTTTTCTTATAATTTTCAAATTCAGAATAGAGGCGCAGAAAACGGTCGTTTAGTTCTGTTTTTTCTGCTATTAACGCTTCCATTTCTTCCTCTTTGATGTTCTTTTTCTTGCTCATATCGTAATGTTTTTTTAGATTTTGAACTACTTTTTAATATAGAGTTTTCTATTTGCAAAAATGTTGCCAAAAATAACATTTAAGGCAACATTAATATAAAAAAAAGAAAAAAGGCTAAAATCTTTACTGTTTTATTGCTTTTATAATATCCTTTTCTATTTTTATTGAATAAATATCCGTTCATAATATTGAGGAAGTATGCCACCTTCAAGGTTTAACTATTGTTCTTATTTCTGATAGAGAAAAGTATATAAAAAATTGTGTAAATCTATTCTGTATAAGACCTCTCCATATTAATACGCCTCCGCCAAAATCCCAAGCTCCCGCACCTGCCGCGCAATCTCCTCCAACTCTTCCAACGGAATTTTCTCAATCCCCTGCGCCGGCGTGTTCCGGTCTAACGAATAGAGCATCAACTTGTTGGGGTGAAGTTGTTGCACAGTATTCAGCCATAAAGAAAGATGAGGTTCGGCAGCATTGTTAAAGGCTTGCCCTTCAATGGCGCCCTTAAAAAACAGCGTTTGCAAAACAAAAGCGCCTTTAAATTGCTGCAATTGTTGGATAATTTCTGTTACAGAAACGGGAATGGTAGGTTTATTAATCAGTTGATAAAGTTGTTCTGTAACTGCATCCAATTTTAATATGGGGTTTTCAATTTTTTGTAATGCGGAGCGCACCTTTTCATTTGCCAGTTGCGTGGCATTAGATAAACAGGTGATTGCCGTTTTTGGGAAATAGTTGTTTCTTAAAACGATGAGGGCATCTATAATTTGGTTGAAATGGGGGTGCAAGGTCGGCTCCCCGTTGCCCGAAAAGGTAATGCTATCAATAGGGGTGCCCGCATTGCGGCATTGCATAAGTTTGGCTTCAATGGCTGCCATAATCTCTTCCACAGGGAAGAACCACGCGGGGTCAATACTTCTTTCCAGCGTCCAGCCACATTCACAATAAATACAGTCGAAAGAGCATATTTTCACGGTGGTGGGCGAAACATTTATCCCCAATGAGCTACCCAAGCGGCGGCTCTGTATGGGTCCGAAAGCAATTTTATCCCACAAAAACATAATAAAGTATTTTTAAAACCACTGGGATGGCGCGTCGCTCCAAAGCGATTCAATCTTATAAAACTGTCGCACTTCAGGTTGGAAAATATGTACAATAATGTTGAAATAATCCAACAAAATCCACTCGCCGTTGGCGCGCCCTTCAATATAGGAAGGTCGTATGCCTGCTTGTTTTTTTGTGATTTCCTGCACAAAATCGCTCAACGTTTCCACGTGCGGTTTGGAATTACCGGTGCAAATAATAAAATAGTCGAACAAAACATGGTGCATGGCTTTTAAGTCTATGCAAACTATTTGTTCTCCTTTTTTTTCAATAAGAGCTTGAATAATAAGTTCTTCTAAATTTCCCTGAAAGGCGGGAGCCTCTGTTTTAATTTTTTTTGGTTTTGCCATTAACATTTATTAATACCTGTCGGCAAAAATAATATTTTTGTGCAAACAAAAAAATCATGCATCTTTTCCGCAAAAAACGTTCCGAAGACAAGGCGCTTTCACTGTCTGCGCTCACGTGGAAACGTTTCAAAAAGGAAAAATTGGGCATGATTTCACTCATTTTTCTCTGTTTGGTTTTTGTAATGGCAATATTAGGCTACCTCATCACTCCGGACAAAAAGCCCTATTGCAACGACCAGCATTTGGAGATTGCCTTGCAACCGCCAGGCTTTTCGGTTTATTTTTTGAATGAACCTAAAGAAATGCAGGTGAAGGAGGTGGGTGGTTTTCATAAAATGTTGTTTGGGCAAAATGCGCAATATAATTCTATTCCTATTTTGGATAATGGAACTGTAGAGACGCCATTAATGGCGTCTCTACAGGAAAAAACATTTTGGTTAGGCACCGATCGTTATGGTCGCGATGTCCTCAGTCAATTGATGTTAGGCGCTCGCATCAGTTTGGCGGTGGGTTTCATTGCTGTTTTCATTGCATTGCTGATTGGCATTTTTGTGGGGGCAACCGCCGGTTATTATGGCGGAAAAGTGGATGCCGCACTCACGTGGCTCATCAATGTAGTGTGGTCAATTCCAACACTTCTGTTGGTGATTGCCATCAGTTTTACACTTGGCAAAGGGTTTTGGCAGATTTTCATTGCCATCGGGTTGACGATGTGGGTGGACATTGCACGGGTGGTACGCGGGCAAACCCTTGCCTTAAAGCAGCAAGACTTTGTAGAGGCGGGGNGGGCGCTGGGATTTTCAAACCTCCGCATCATCTTTAAACACATATTGCCCAACATCTTGGGCACTTTGGTAGTGCTTTCCGCCGCCAACTTCTCCTCTGCCATTCTCATGGAGGCAGGATTGAGTTTTTTGGGGATGGGCGTGCAACCCCCAATCCCTTCATGGGGCATGATGATGAAAGAAAACTATGCCTATATTGTATTGGATAAAGCGTATTTAGCCATTGCACCGGGCATTGCCATCATGCTGCTGGTGTTGGCGTTTATGCTCGTTGGGAGCGCATTAAGGAATGCGATGGAGGTGAGGAGGTAGAGGCAAAGTGTAAAGTTGTTAAGTGTATAATCGTTAACAACAAATAACCTCACTCTTAAGACTCATGGAAAACCGGAAAATTTTCTATTTTCGCCCCTTGTTTTTTTAAACAGTAACTTTATGAATTGCAATGAAATACGCTCTGCTTTTTTGAATTTTTTCAACTCAAAACAGCATACCATTGTGCCTTCTGCGCCCATGGTAATTAAAAACGACCCTACCTTGATGTTTACCAATGCGGGGATGAATCAGTTTAAAGATATCTTTCTTGGAAATCAGCCGGTAGTGAACCCTCGTATTGCAGATACGCAAAAATGTTTGCGCGTTTCGGGCAAACACAACGACCTTGAAGAGGTGGGCAAAGATACCTACCACCACACCATGTTTGAGATGCTCGGAAATTGGTCGTTTGGCAACTATTTTAAAAAAGAAGCCATTGAATATGCGTGGGAATTTCTTACTAACGTAATGAAGTTAGACAAAGATCGTTTATATGCTACTGTTTTTGAAGGCAATTCGCAAGAATCTACGGAAGCTGATTTAGAAGCATTAGAATATTGGAAACAATACCTGCCCGAATCGCGCATTTTGTACGGCAGTAAGAAAGATAACTTTTGGGAAATGGGCGAAATAGGTCCCTGCGGTCCCTGCTCCGAAGTACATATTGACTTGCGCGATGAGCACGAACGCGCCCAAGTGAGCGGCGCCACACTCGTGAACAAAGACAACCCGTTAGTGGTAGAAATTTGGAATTTGGTGTTTATTCAGTATAATCGCCAAAT
>WQSU01000199.1 GCA_009787675.1 Lentimicrobiaceae bacterium | reverse complement strand
GAAGGTGTTGAACTGAAAGTGGCTGTAGCCCACGGTTTGAAAAATGCAAACAAACTGATACAAGGCATCAAGAATGGCGAAATTGACGCACATTTCATAGAAATTATGGCTTGTCCGGGTGGCTGTATTGGGGGCGGTGGGCAACCTATCCCAACCAATGTTGACATTCGTACGGCACGTATGGAAGGCACTTACAAGGCAGACTCTAAAATGCTGCTCCGTAAATCGCACGAAAACCCCGAAGTACAAGCACTTTACGAAGAATTTCTGGGCAAACCAAACGGACACTTATCACACGAATTACTGCATACGTATTATACCGAAAGGTTTAAATATTAGTGATTTGCGGTGAGTGATTAGTGATTAATGGATGCGGCGGCTCTTTTGGGTCCGCCGCATTTTTTATATCACTATAGTTTACAAAAGCTATAAAAAAAAATCATGTGTCAAAAAAAAATATGAAATGAGACCTTTGCACCAAAAAGCACATGAACCTTACAGAATAATTATTGCACCAAAATTTTTCCTGAATGTATGGCATTATCCTTCGTTACTACGCGATAAAAATAGAGTCCTTGTGGCAAATCTGTGCTTATTTGCGGGGTTGACACCTGCGGAGTGTCTGAAAATACCTTTTTACCTACAACATCATACAATTCAATGCTTTCAATAATAGTTTTGCTATTCACTGTAAAATGTCCGTTTGAAGGATTTGGAAAAAATATGAGTTCGTTATGATTATTAATATTATCTTTTATACCAACCATAGTGAAACAAAAATCTTCGTAGTTTTGTGCATTATAGAATTGTTGAATAGTATTAGCACGTTGTTTTAACAGCGCTACCGAAGCAATATTGTTTTTTTCGGCTTGCGCCCAAGGGAAAGCAATGTCAATACACACACTTTCACCGGCAGATAACATATAAGGTCCTGCTGCCAACAGACCGCGCCTATCATTGGGAGAATTGGGACTAGATTCCGGTCCATAGGGTGTGAGTTCTGTCCAACCGGTTTTCGTAACCGGATCGCCGCTAAACATGTATTTCGTATGATCTGATGGTAAATCATACCCTGTTCCTCCATAGGTAAAAGGGGTTTGATCTTTCCATAGAGCTTTCATGTAATTATAATATTGATAAGAAATGGTAGGATCGGAGGTAGCGCCACTTCCATTATTAAAATAAGCAAACGTACTCATTTTTTTATTGAGAAACATGGCGCCTTGTGCAGGAGGATTTTCTCCATAGGCATATATTTCACCATCTCCATCAATTATTGTTGCGTTATATCCATACCCTAAATTCAGTAATGTATCGCAACCAATGTAATCGTCATAGCCATAACCAATTTCAAAATCACTAAAAAAACCTATGTGAAAATCTTTATAGTTGTTGTCTGATTTGTTTCTGATTTCATAAGAAATGAAGAGGGTGTGTTGTAAATCATCGTCAGGATCGTTAAAGGCATAAACCATACACAAGATTTCCACTCCCAAAGGAACCCCTTGTGTTTCTGTATGGGATCCACAATCATCATTAAGCATAAAAAAGAGAGCTTCATCGCCGCGAATGAGTGGATAATCACCTAATTCAGGTTCATAGCGTTCACTACCAGCTACATTTACAAAGGGTGCCAAATAATAACTTTCTTGATACATTTCTCTGCCATGTGCGGGCCAATCGAGCAATGATAAAGGTGTAATATAATAAGGATCTCCATGATGCGCTTTATGGTACTCTATTTCCTCTTTGGTAACTCTCCATATTTTATCATAATAAGAGCCTGCTGCTGCGCCTCCGTTACTAATAGGTCCAGCCCAAAAGTCGTTACCTATTTGAGCATATCTCATAGCGGCAAGGTGCAAATTGTCTTGCTCATCCAAACCTCCTAACCACAGACTTGCGGAAAAAAGTGTTTTTTTTCCACTCCCTTTAGGCACTTCAAATCCAGCACCTTCGTCAAAGAAGAGCGTTCCGTTAGTTTTTATTGTGGCGTTAATATCATTTATATTTATATAAGTTTTATTTGTTGGAGCTAAGCATTGCGCCGAACAAGGAAAAAAGGAAGAAATGAGAAAAAGAGAAAAAAATAAAGAGACTGTAATAATAAATAATTTTTTTTTCATAAAATTGATGCTCGGTTATAACTCATAGAGCGCGTCGAGGTTTTGGGTGGTTTATTTGATATATTTTTTTTGGTCAGCAAAAATAATAAAAATCATTATCTATTGAAATTGCGGCAAAAAAAACTGTGTATAAATTTAATGTAATTATTGGTATAAGGTCTTTTGAAGTCTTAAATATTGCCTATTGTAATATCACCAAAAACATAAAACAATATTTCAACCTATTATAAAATAACAAAAAAGGTTAGTATTCTTGAAATAAATTTTTGTTTTCAATGTTTTGTACGAACGATTAACTCGCATTAAGAAATTAAAATCTTTAAAGTTCACTTTTATCATGTTTTTAAAAAATAAATTACACAGCAAAAGCAAAAAATAAAATTTTAGAGATGTGTTTTGTTTTTTTTAAGCACGAAGATACGATTGTTTTTTACTATTTTTGCGCACTGTTTCACTATTGTATGTTACTATCTTCATTTATTTCAACGACAAAAAAATATGCATAAAACAAAATTGCTCCCCTCCCTCTTTCTTCTTTTTTTCGTCCTTTTTTCTGTCCCTCTTTTCGCGCAACAGCCTCTCATTGATATTGACGAAAGCTCCCAAAACTGGATTATGGCAGCTGAGGTTCAACATTGTGATTACTACACCAATTTTAATGTGAACCATTTACCTGTTATTAGAAACAGCAACCAAATCCCTGCTTATGGATTGTATAAAAACCTGTGGGATACTTTGTATATAAGAAATGCAAAGATAGAGATTCCTTTTTTTGATAATCAGTTGAAAATTATGGTTTTACAAGAAGGAAACACCCCTTTTGCCTTTCCCATCTCCGGCACCCTTTCTACCGGCTATATAAAAAACAGAGGAAAACAACATAGCGGCGTTGATTTTTCGGTAACAAAAAGAGAACCTGTGGTGGCTTGCTTTGATGGCGTGGTGCGCATTGCCAAAAAATTTGAAGAGTATGGCAACACAGTGGTTGTGAGACATTATAACGGTTTAGAAACATTGTATGCCCTGCTTGACAACGTGCAGGTAGTTACAGGGCAAATACTGAAAGCCGGCGAACTGCTTGGTTACGTCAACCTTACAACCCCATCCCGTAAAAATGCGCTGCACTTTGAGACGCGATTTTTGAACGAATTTTTCAATCCCGAAAAATTGATCGACTTCTCTGAAAGGAAATTGCAAGGCAATATTTTAACTCTCACGCCAGAAGATTTTATATCTATTCCTGTTGTCCCCCCACCCTCAGCGGAAAAAACACCGGAAAAAACACCGGAAAAAACAACAAAAAAAACATCGGAAAAAACACCTGAAAAACCAGCAACAAAAACAACTGAGACGACGCCGAATCATAATGCGTCGCAAGAACAATTATTAAATACCCCAAAATCTTTGCCGGTGTTTCACACGGTAGCGCAAGGAGAAACAATCTTTAGAATATGTACAAAATATAATATTACAGAGCAACAGCTCAGATCGCTCAATAATATTAAAGGCACTCATATTGAAGTAGGTCAGAAATTAAGAATACAATAATATGGAAGAGAAATATGTACGTCCCCCATGGGATGAATATTTTATGGAAATTGCTCACACCGTGAGCAAACGCGCTACTTGTGATCGCGGTCGTAGCGGCTGCGTGATTGTGAAAGACAAACAAATTCTGGTTACCGGTTACGTAGGCTCTCCCAACGGTTTACCCCATTGCGATGACATTGGACACCAGATGAAAAAGATGCTGCACGAAGATGGCTCTATCAGCGAACATTGCGTACGCACCGTGCATGCCGAACAAAACGCCATTTGCCAAGCGGCAAAACGCGGCATTGCCTTAGATGGAAGCACCTTATATTGCAGGATGACGCCCTGCCGCGTGTGCGCCATGCTCATTATCAATTGCGGCATCAAACGCGTGGTGTGTGAAAAGAAATATCACGCCGGCGCCGAATCGGAAGAGATGTTTGCCAAAGCGGGGGTAGAACTGGAGTTTTTTTCGGAAGAGGTGCTGAAGTATAAGTAAGTGGTGAGAAATGAGAGGTGAGAGGTGAGAGGTGAGAAATGAGAGGTGAGATTTAAGGTTGGTGGGAACAAAAGGGTTTAATAATGTTTTTTTGACCTCGAAATTAAGGGAAATGTTATAGATAGCTGCTTGCGTGCGTTTTATTAAAATTCTTATTTTCGCGCGGTATTTTTGGGTTGGCGTCATATTGTAAAAATCAAACTAATATCAATGAAAAAAATATTATGTATCTCTTTCCTGTTTACGGTTATTACCGCTTTTGGACAGACGAATACACCTGAATATTTTGGTTTTAGACAGATTGTTTGCAAATATAAAAACGACAATGTTGATATTCTGATCTTTTCAAAAAAAGGAGAAGAAAATATGAAAAAACCGCTCTTCTTTTTTTGCCAAGGCAGCTTACCCAGACCTTTAATAATCTATGATGAAAATGGCGGTTATGGCACTTTCCCTTTTATCCCCGACAGCCTGTCGCAAAAATATCACTTAGTTATAGTTAGCAAACCTTACATTCCGGTAATGGCGCATGAAAATACAGTTCAGTCAAACTACCACACTTATGTTGATAGCTTGGGAAANTNTCCTAAAGAGTATTCAGACAGAAATTTATTAAGTTACTACGCTCCGAGAAATATTAAGATAATTAAGTATTTACAAAAACAAAAATGGGTTTCTTCA
>WQSU01000198.1 GCA_009787675.1 Lentimicrobiaceae bacterium | reverse complement strand
AAATAATAATTTTGCATCGCGTTCTTTGAGGAAATGAAGTCATAAAAAGTGGGGGGATAACTCCGAAATGGGTGGGGGGATAACACCGAAATACGCAACGGGAGCGTATGTTGCTGTGGTTGTGGAACAAAATAGGCAGCAGGAATTGAAATTTTGGACAATCGGCACATCTGAAATTTCGGAAGATTGCCCGTTGCCGAAAGATTTCAAAGCCGAAACGATAGTATGGCATCCCATGGCTAACGCATTATTTGTTTTAGGAACGGAAAAAGCGTCATCGCTTGTGTATCGTATGGAAAAAACTAAGCGTGAATGGACTTGTAAATCCATTTTTTCTTCCAAACAAAAACTTCAAAATATGGTAATCGGTCCGCAACCGTTTATTATTGAATACGACCGTAATACGAGAAAAGAACACTATGCGTATCGTTTGTTTTTGGGTATGGATAATGGAGACAACACTTATCGCATTGTTTCTATCACTGAGCATGGAAGCCGTTTTTATCAAGTGGTAGGTCCACAAAAAACACAAACAACGAATATAGATGATTATATGGCTGATGATGTTCCAAGTATTATGAAAGCCGATTGGGCATTGCCGATGGCTTTTCATCCCAATGGAAATCAATTGATTTGGCAGGACAAACAGCGTAATTTCTTTGTAGCCACATACGAAAGAAAATTTTGGGGCAAATCAACACCCATGTTCATACCACTAAAAAATAAAGAATCTCTCATTCCAACCCCTAACGGTTTGGGTATGATTGCTTGGCAAAAAAATAAAGCAGGAATAGAATTGTATCTAATACCTGAAAAATCCTCCTCCTGCCAATTGAATGAATATCAGTTTGAAACTGCTCCTGTTTCCGTTCCTGACGGCAAAGGAATTATTGGAAAAACTATTAAAAACGGTATAAGCACCTTGCATTACGCCCCTGTAAATATGCCTTTGCCCAACGTGCTGAATGCGTGGATGTTTATACATTCTGAAAAAGAATTGGATTTGTTTAAAAATCAATACGGATTATTCCGACCTACTAATCATGAACAATTGTATGAATTATACGAAACAGAAAATTATTATTGTAATTCATACGATAGATGCTCGTCAGCACGTCCTTATTTAGTAACTACGGATATTTTTTGGGAGTTGTTTGCGGCGGCTTATCAGGGCGTTTTTATTATTAAGGAACGCGAAGAGGCTATTCCCAATTTTTGGCAATTTATAGAGAAAGCAGATAACTATTTTAAAATCAACAATAAAAGCCCTGAATGGAATGCCGTATTTACTATACTTAAAGACCTTCGGGCAAACCGCACCTCTAACGAGGAAGTGCTTCGTATTATCAACGAAGACAATGATATATCCGATGTAACGCAGAAATACTATGCCTTTTCAGATCTAAAACCGAGAGGACATTATACCACGTCTGCGGATATGAAACTGTATTTTAAAGCATTCCGATATTTCACAACCATTCTTTATCATCCTGATTATCAAGATATTTTAATGAAATTGGAAAATTTACCCTCAGACATCAGTCAGTATGCACTCAATTGGATTAACAGTTATTCGGATTTTATTGCACCGTCAAGAAGTGCGTTGGTGTGGAAAAATTACAAAACGACAATTCCCCAATATTGCCAATATCCCAAAAACGGAAAAGCCATTTTCCCGCTTTCTTGGGGCTTTGATAATGAAGTTTTTTACAGTACGGTTTATCATGAAAATTTTCCTGCCGACAAACGTATTGAAGGGGCTAATGAAGCAAGGAGGTTTCTTCCTTCGGGCGTGGATATTGCCGCCGTTTTGGGTAGCGGATTGGCGGACAAATTGATGGCAGATGAATATGCCAAATATCCGCCTTTGCGAAAAATGATTGATAATTTACGGTCAAATTACAAAACGCATTCCAATGACTCGGATTTTAAAACCAATCTATACAACCAATGGATGAACGCAATGGCGGTACAATGGACTGATTCTGTTACTTCTACAAGCGGGAAAAATGGAGAAGCAATTTGGAAAGTCAAACGTTTGCAAACAGGCTTGGCAACGTGGGCAACGCTACGACACGCGACAGTTTTAGTGAACGAAAGAGTTGCTGCCGAATGCGGAGAAGGCGGTTTTGAAGAAATTTTAATGAAATCCCCAAGAGGTTCGGTAGAGGCAGACCCTTACACGTTTAGAGCAATTGCCACTTTGTTTCAGGAAATTTTGAAAACAGCCTCCAAATTAAAAAGCAATGATGCAGGCAAACAAGCAGTTTACAATGGACTTGTGAAACGATTGGCAGAGGCGGCAGAGGAAACGCTCTTGTTTGCTGCTATGGCTGAAAAAGAACGAAAAGGTGAAAAATTGACCAATGAAGAGTATCAAAAAGTTTTATGGGTGGCACGTGTTGCCGAGCATTTATTTTTGGTTTTCTATAGTTTGAAAGATGAAGAATATGGCTTACCCACGCCTGACCCAATAGGTAAAATTACGGATGTGGCGGATAATGGTGGTCTTCTTTCAGGTCAAAATGATGACCCTCGCGTTTTAAAATTCTTAATGGCGGCGGTAGGCAATCCTTTGGAATGGAATTACGTTGTGCCTTACTACGGAAGATACCAAATTGTAAAAGGCTCAGTTTATTCTTATTACGAATTTGAATCCGCAGAATTGTTAAACGATGAACAATGGAGAAAAAAGGCAGATAAACAACCGCTATTACCTTGGATAAAATCACACATAACCTCTTCTGCAACATCATGGGGAACAGGGTATTAGGTTTAGCGCTGTTGTTTGGCTGTCTATTCTCCTGCCAACACCAAGAGGAAGAAGTCCGCATCCTCTTTACAGGCGATATTTTACTCTCACGCCAAGTTAAAAAGGAATATGATTACAGAAACGAATCGCCTTGGATAAATTTAAAGCCCTTGTTTCAAACGGCGGATTTGGTCATTGGCAATTTGGAAGGTGCTGTGGGAACGGTTTTGGATACAATAAATGATACTGCTTCGCCCCTGTTTCCCATTGATAGTGCTGATATTTCACTCCTTTCTCAAGCGGGATTTAATGTCATGGGAATAGAAAACAATCATAGTTACGACCTTGCTTTTGAAGGCAAACAAAATACTATAAATCAATTACTTAGAAACGAAATTCATCCTGTTGATTTTGAAAATTCGCCCTATTTTATCTCTGTAAAAGGCGTTGTGATTTCTATCGTTTCGATAAATATGGTTCAAGGAAGAAACACCCCTGAAAATCCAATATATTCTCTTGAATTGAAACGGAAAATGCAGTTAGCCAATAGTTTAGCCAATATTGTAATCGTTTCTGTTCATTGGGGCGGCGAATTGCTTGAATGGACGAATAAAACACAGCAAGAAGCAGCAAAACAGTTGATTGCACAAGGGGCAGATATTATTATAGGAAGCCATCCTCACGTTGTGCAAAAGCCCGAAATAATTGACGGGAAACCTGTCTTTTTTTCGCTTGGCAACCATCTCTTTGACCAAAAATATCCTGCAACCAAACAGGGTTTGATGGTTGAGATTACGCTTAAAAATGGCAAATATACGTGCAAGGGAATTGCTACTCGCACTGCCACAAACTCTTTTTATCCCGAAATGGCGACACATGTCTCTTATGATTTTTCCGCCTTTTCATATAATCGTAACTTCTTCTCTATCAATGAATATTCCTTAATTCCTGTTTCTGTATTTGAGCAAAACCAATCCAAAATTATTTTAGAGGCTTACCACAACAATCTATTGAAATGGCGTTCGCATCCCATGCCGTTAATTTATCTTTCCGCCGCTAAATTAGATGACAAAAACACGTATCTGTTTGCTCTTCAAAATTACTATTCAACGATTGATAAGGAGATTAGCATTCGTCCGTATGTTTACGCCATTGATTCTCAGGGAATTTATGCCAAATGGCGGGGTTCTGCATTGGCATATCCTTTATTAGATGCTCAAATTTCTCCATATAACTCGCAGATTTTATGTGCATTGCACCGCGGAGATTCCTATATCGCCTTAGATAAAACAAATACCCAAACACGCATCATAGTATATCAATGGAATGGTTTTGGTTTCAGAGGCTTACCGGATTCTGCAACGTGTAAATATTGTGAGAGGATTTATGGTAAGATTGTGAATTAAATAGAGATCGACAGGAAGCATACCGTTAATCGGAAAAGAGTTTGAAATGGGCTGACTTTTATCTTTTCTTCAAACTGCTTAAACGAAACTCAGGTCTATAAATCAACTGCTTAATAAATCTGATTACCAAAATTTCAAAGAATATAACTGTAATTTACTGTTATTCAATTAGATTAAACGCAATACGAGTAATAAAGTCTTATTTTAAAAAAAGCAACATCTACTTAACCTTCTCCTCTATCGCCTTAAATCCTTTGCCTATAATTTCGTGTGCATCTTGAATGGAGATAAAGGCAGCCGGATCAATATCAAAAATAAATTGTACTAAATCAGGAACTTCTCTTCTGTTAATGACAGTAAAGAGCACTTCCTTTTTTTCTTTGGTGTACATTCCCTTTCCGTCGAAAATGGTACCACCACGTTTCAGGTCGTAAATAATAGCTTCCCTAATCTCTTCGCTTTTCTCTGAAACGATAAAAACGGTTTTGTCATCGGAAAAGCCTTTGAGTATCACATCAATCACTTTACCCATAATAAAAATGGTAAGCCACGAGTAGAGCGGAATTTTCCAATCCTGAAAAACGGCAAAACCAAACAAAACGATGATAGAGTCCACGATCATCAATTGAGTTCCCAGCGGAATTTTTGTATATTTTGATAGGATAGAAGCAATTACGTCGCTTCCACCAC